>WJMR01000305.1 GCA_014727845.1 Ignavibacteriales bacterium | reverse complement strand
CGTGTAGATCGTCTCGCCGATGAACTCGAACGTCTCGGCGTAAATCGAGAGGTTGCCGCCGTAGGCGAGGAAGTTGGCTTGCGGCGGAACGTTGACGCTTTGGCGGCGTTGGAAAATTTCGTGATGATAACGATCCGGCGCTTGGAGGTATCCGTTCGAGAACGTCTCGAAGATGGCGACGATGGTGGTGTCCGCCTCGTCGTCGGCTCTTCCCGCGGTGAGGGTGTCCGCGCTCGCGACGAATTTGGTGTAGAGAGTGTAGCTTGCCGTCTCGACGGAATCCTCTTGACGGAGGCGTCGTTCCATCGCGCGTCGCATCAGGCGCTCGCCCGGCGTCTCGCCCGTCACAACCACTTCTCCCAACTCGACGGCGGCGCTCTCGAGTCGGACGACGACCTCGATCGTGTCGCCCGTCGCCTCGATCGCTCGTCGCGCCGTTTTGTAGCCGATCACCGAGAAGGCGAGCGTTTGCGCGCCGTCGGGAACCGCGAGCGAAAACTCGCCGCGTAAATCCGCCGCCGCGCCAAGCGCCGTCCCGACGACCGCGACGTTCGCGTGCGGCAAGGGCTCGCCCGTCTCCGCGTCCGTCACCGTCCCGATCACCCGCGTCTCCGACTGCCCCGCCGCCGCGCCGACTATGAGAAGCGACGCGAACATCGCGTTCCGCGCGGACGCAAAAAGTTTCTTATATTTACCGGAATTCGTCATAACCCTTAAACGTATAAACGGCGGAAAACGTTCGCGGAACTTCGGACGGTTCGCGCCCGATCGTTGACTATGTATAAAGATAAGAAGATCTGCGTCGTCGTTCCCGCCTATAACGAAGAGACGCAAATCGCGCGCGTGATCGAGACGATGCCCGCGTTCGTCGATTGCGTCGTGATAGTGGACGACAAGAGTCGCGACGGAACGGTCGGCGTCGTCGAGAAGATTCGCCCGGATTATCCGAAGGTCGAGCTGATCGTACACGAGAAGAACCAAGGCGTCGGCGGCTCGATCGCGACGGGCTACGAGTACGCGCGCGACGAGGGCTACGACGTCGCCGTCGTGATGGCGGGCGACGCGCAGATGGATCCCGACGACCTCCCGAATCTCCTCGACCCCGTCGTCGCCGGCGAGATCGACTACGCGAAAGGCAACCGACTGATAACGGGCGAGGCGTTCAGAAAAATTCCGAAAGTCCGCTACTTCGGCAACTCGCTCCTCTCGCTCCTCACGAAAATCGCCTCGGGTTATTGGCACGTCGCCGACTCGCAGAGCGGCTACACGGCGATCAATCGCGCCGCGCTCGAGCGGATCGACTGGCGCGAGATGTATCGGCGCTACGGCCAACCGAACGACCTCCTCGTTCGGCTCAACATCTATAGCTTCCGCGTCCGCGACGTCCCGATCAACCCCGTCTATCGCGTCGGCGAGAAGTCGGGCATCAAATTGAGTCGCGTCGTCTTTACGCTGAGCTGGCTCCTCCTTCGGCTCTTCCTCAAACGGATGAAGGAGAAGTACGTCATCCGCGACTTTCATCCGCTCGTCTTCTTTTATCTGTTGGGCGGCGGATTCGGCGCGCTCACGGCGGTTCTCTTCGGCAGGATATTCTACTACTGGCTCGGGATGGGCGAGCCGATACCGAAGGTCAACGCCTTGGCCGCGATGTTCTCGTTTATGAGCTCGAGCATGTTCACGCTCTTCGCGATGTGGTTCGATATGGAGCACAACAAAGACTTGAAATGATCCGATCCGCGAAAAGGCGCGTCGTTCGCGTATGAAACTCCTTCTCCCCGTGCATCACCCCGCGTGGGCGCGGCAATTCGCGCCTCTCGTCGAACGTCTGCGCGAGGAGGGGCATACGACGACGATCGTCGCGATTAAGAAGGACGTCGCGCTCGATCTCCTGGACGCGTACGGGTTGGACTATGAGACGATCGCGGAAACCACGGGCGCGACGGCGCTCGCCAAGGCGCGGGTTCTTCTACAAACCACCGCGCGCATCGCCGCGATTATCAAGCGAGAGAAGCCCGACATCCTTATCGGCAGAGTCTCGCCGATGTTCGCCGTCAACGCCCGCCGTTTCGGCTTGCCCTACTTGGTCTTCGAGGACACCGAGCACGCGCGGATCGCGCTTTGGTTCTGCAAGCGTTACGCGACGCGCATCCTCACGGGTTCCGGCTTCCGCGACGATCTCGGACCCAAGCAACGGCGGACAAACACCCACAAAGAATTGTTCTCCCTCCATCCCAACCGTTTCACGCCCGACCCGTCCGCGTTGGCGAAGGCGGGTCTCCGCAAGGGCGAGTCGTTCGCGATAGTTCGCTTTGTCTCGTGGACGGCGGACCACGACTTCGGCGAGAAGGGGTTGACGCTCGAAACGAAGCGCCGCGCCGTCGAGGCGATCGCCGAACGCGCGCGACCCGTGATTTCCTCGGAAGCGCCCTTGCCCGAGGAATTCGAGCCGTACCGCTTCCAAGCCAAACCCGAACTTATGCCCCACCTCCTCGCGCGCGCCGAGCTCCTCTACGGCGAGAGCGCGACGATGGCGGCGGAGGCGGCGGTCCTCGGAACGCCGGCCATTTTCTGCGATCACACGGGACGCGGCTACACCGACGAGCTCGAGCGCGACTACGGTCTCGTCTCCAATTTCGAGCTCGACGACGCGAGCCAAGAGGCGTCGATCGAGAACCTGAAATCGATGCTGCGCGACGGCGATCTGAAGCGGCGAAGCGCCGAGGCGCGCGACCGTCTCCTGCGCGACAAGCGCGACGGGACGGACGTCTTTCACGAAGAACTCATGGCGCTTGCGTCGGAACGGGGGATTCGCTGATGTGCGGATTCGCGGGCATAGCGTCGCCGCGTCCGATCGGCGCGAACGACGAAGCGATCGTCGCGAGGATGGGCGAGGCGCTGCGCCACCGGGGTCCCGACGACGAGGGCGTCTTCGTCGAGGAGGGCGTAGCGTTGGCGCATCGCCGTCTCTCGATCATCGACCTCTCGGCCGACGGCGCCCAGCCCTTCCTTTCCGAGTGCGGACGGTACGCGCTTGTTTACAACGGCGAAATCTACAACTACCTCGAGCTGCGCGAGGAGTTGCGGAGTCGCGGCGCCCGCTTCAAAACGGCGACCGACACGGAGGTCTTGCTCGAAGCGTATCGCGAATGGGGCGCCGACGCGCTCGACCGATTCAACGGGATGTTCGCCTTCGCCGTGTACGATCGCCGCGAGCGCTCGCTCTTTTTAGCGCGCGACCGATTCGGGATTAAGCCGCTCTACTACGCCTTTCGCGGGGAGGACCTCGTGTTCGCCTCGGAAATAAAGGCGATTCGCGAAGTCGGCGGCGTCGATCTCGCGCCCGACGAGTCGGCGATCTTCGACTTCCTCTGCTTCAACCGCACGGACGTCTTCGACGAGACGTTCCACCGAGGCGTTCGCCGCTTACCGAAGGGGAGCCGCGCCACGTTTGACGAACGCGGCTTCCGCGTCGAGCGGTGGTACGATCCCGCGAAATATTTTATCCGAACGTCGGACGCGAGCGAGGAAGAGATCGCGGCAGGAACGCGCGCGCTCGTCGAGTCGGCGACGACGTTGCGATTGCGGAGCGACGTCCCCGTCGGGTCGTGCCTGAGCGGCGGACTCGACAGCGCGATCATTGCGGGAATTATCGCCGAACGCGGCGCTCCCGAGCGCTACAAGACGTTCACCGCCGAGTATCCCGGCGACCCGATCGACGAAACGCGCTACGTGAACGACCTCCGCGCCAAGTACCTTTTTGAAAACTATCGAACCCGTCCCACCGCCGACACGGCGTGGCGGGAACGACGCGCCTTTGCACGCGCGATCGACGAGCCGTGCGCCTCCCCGACGTTCTATGCGCAGTACGAGGTGATGCGACTCGTCGCCGAACGCGGCGTGACGGTCGCGCTCGACGGGCAGGGTGGCGACGAAAGTTTTGCGGGCTACCAATACTTCCACGGGTTCTCGATCGCCGACTTCGTTCGCCGCGGAAAACTTTTTGCGGCGTCGGGGCGGTTGTGGCGTGTGTGGCGACGGCGCCAAGCAAAGGAGGCGTATTGGACGCTCCTCTTCTCGTTGGCGCCGAGCGCTTGGAAGCGACGCGCATTGCGACGAACGCGACGCGGACTGGACCGAGATTTCTTCGAGGCGCGCGTCGGGGAGAGCCGCGTCTTCAACGAATTTTTCGCCGCGCGGAATTTGAACGAGTCGCTCCTCGCGCATTTCAACTATAAGCTCGAACACCTGTTGCGTATGGAGGATCGGAGCTCGATGGCGTTCTCCGTCGAGGCGCGCGTGCCCTATCTCGATCATCGGCTAGTCGAGTTCCTCGCCGCCGCGCCCGACGCGCTGAAGCTGGACGCGGGCGAGACGAAGCTCCTGCAGAAGCGGGCGCTCGGCGACTACGCGACCGAGTCGATACTCCGCCGCGTCGATAAGATCGGATTTGGGGTGCCCGCCGCCAAGTGGATGAGCGACGAGCGATGGCGACGGCTCGCCGACGAGAGCGCGCGCTTTTGCCGCGAGCGATTGCCGGGCGTCTTCGCGGACGTTCCCCTCTCCGACGATCCGAACGAGCGGTGGAAGACGATTCAATTGGCGACGTGGCTGGAGGAGGCGGTCCCCACGTGAGCCGAGACGCGACGAGATACGCAACGATCCTCGACGACGCGCTGAACGCCGCGCGGGAGAAGGACTACGAGGGATGGAGCAAGTTCGACGCGCTCAATAGTCCGTTCCTCGACGCGACGACGTTCGGCAATCAATGGCTCCGGCTCGCGGCGATTCAATTCGTGAAGGAGTCCCCCGTCAATCTCCGACCGCTCTTCGGCGTGCGGAAGTCGCGTAACCCGAAAGGGATCGCCCTCTTCGCGCGCGCCTATCTGTCAAGGTTCGCGAGGGAGGGGCGCCCCGGAGACCTCGACGAAGCGCGGCGTTTGCTCGGATGGCTGTTGGAGAATCCGTCGCCGGGATTCGAGAATCTCTGCTGGGGCTACAACTACGTGTGGCAAGGGATCCCCCCCTTTTGTCAGGAAAAGGGGGAGCCGAACGTCGTCGTTACGGCGTTCGTCGGGGAGGCGTTGATCGCCGCGTATCGCGCGACGGGAGAGGCGGCGCTCCTCGAGGCGGCTCGCTCGGCGGCGGAATTTATGACGCGCGACCTCCCCGTGATGTTTGAGACGGCTACCGAGCAGGCGGTCTCCTACATTCCGAAGGAAACGTCGTCGATCGTGCTGAACGTGCAGGCGATGTCGGGGGCGTACCTCGCAAAAGTGGCGAACGACGCGGGCGAGCGGCGGTACGCCGAGATCGCCGCCAAGCGGATCGCCTTTACGCGGGAGCGGGGCGCCGAGGGGGGCGGCTGGTATTACGCCCATCCGCGAGAGAAGTACCGCGCGATCGACAACTACCACACCGGCGGGATCGTGGACGCGTTCCGCGAATACGCCGAGGAGACTGGGGACGAGCGGACGCGGGAGGCGTGGCGCGAGGGTCTCGATTTTTACGACCGCCGACTCTTCGAGGCGGACGGCGCGCCGAGGTGGACGAGCGATTCGCCGTATCCCCGCGACGTGCACGGCTCCGCGCAGGGCGTCCTCTCGTTCGCCGCGGCGGGCGCGGAGGATCCGAGACGGCTCGAACGCGCCCGGCAAATAGCCGATTGGGCGATCGACAATCTCTATCGTCCCAAGACGCGAGACTTCGCCTATCGGCGCGGGCGCCTCGTGAAGTGGAACTACTCGCTGATGCGCTGGTGCAACGGCTGGATGGCGCGCGCGTTCTCGGCGCTCCTCGAACATACGCCGCGCGCTTGACCCGCCGCGATTTGTTCGCGATTTTTCTATATTGACGAAACGATCACAAGGAACGAACGCGCATGCCGCTCGGCTCCGAACTCCGACACTCGAAGACCCTTTCCAAAGCGGAGAAACTCTACGTCCGCGTTTTTGGCGCGCCGATTAACGGTCTGCGGATCCGCGCCCGACGCGCCCTTCCGCTCGTCCGCGCCGAACGAGGCGAGGTGATGGACGCGGGGTGCGGGACGGGCGTCTTTACGTTCGCGTTGGCGAGACGCTTTCCGAACGCCACGATCGTCGGAGCCGACATCGACACCGAACAGCTGGAGGACAACCGCCGCGTTCTCGCCGAACTCGGACTGACGAACGTCCGCTTCGAGACGACCGACTTGACGCGGCTAAGCGACGAGGATCGCTTCGACTGGATACTTAGCGTGGATAACCTCGAGCACATCGAGGACGACGAGGACGCGCTTCGCCGCTTCCGGCGCGCGCTGAAACCTGGCGGACGATTGGTTTTGCACGTGCCGGGCTACGAGCGACGGTGGCTCTTTTTTGGATGGAGCGTCAACTTCGACGTCGAGGGGCACTTCCGCCCCGGCTATCGGATCGAAGAGTTGCGCGGAAAACTCGAACGCGCCGGCTTCGAGATCGAACAACTCCACGCCACCTACGGGTGGATCGAGACGATCACGAACAAT
>WJMR01000304.1 GCA_014727845.1 Ignavibacteriales bacterium | reverse complement strand
GTTTGCTCGCCCTACCGCTGGCGCCGCTCTATTGGGCGGCGATGGCGGTTCGGAACGCGCTCTTCAATCTCGGCGCGTTCAAGAGTCGGCGCGTCGGCGCGGCGGTGGTTTCCGTCGGCAACCTGACGACGGGCGGCTCGGGCAAGACGCCGCTGACGATCTACGTTCTCGACCTCTTGCGTCGGAACGGCTATCGAGCCGGCGCGTTGAGCCGCGGCTACGGCAGATCGACGCGCGGGTATCGGCTCGTCTCCGACGGCGAGAAAACGTTCGGGGACGTGACGCACAGCGGCGACGAGATGTGGCAGATCGCTTCGGAAACGGGCGCGCCCTCGGCGGTGTGCGAGGATCGCGTCGTAGGCGCCGAGCGGTTAATCGAGGAGACGGGCGTCGAAGCGCTCGTGTTGGACGACGCGTTCCAACATCGATGGATCGCGCGGGACGTCAACCTCCTCGTGATCGAGCGGCGACTGTTGCGCCCCGAGGTGCGCATGCGCCGCCTACCGTTCCCGACGGGCGATATGCGCGAGCCGTTTTCCTCGGCGAAGCGCGCCGACGCGATCGTGGTGAACCACAAGTTCGCCGAGCGGGACCGGCTGACCGACGAGTGGCGACGCCGCTTCGAGCCGACGCCGATCTTTTACGCGCGCTACGAAGCGATCGGCTTCGTGGACGTGAAGACGAATACGTTCTACGACAAATCGGAGTTTTACGAAGAACGCGGGTTGATCGTCGGCGGCTTGGCTTATCCCCGCTCGTTCGTTCGCGCGCTCTCGACGATGCGCGTCGAGACGGGTAATCGCCTCTTCTTCCGCGATCATAAAGACTATGACGCGGGCGACGTCGAGGAGATCCGCAAAACGTTCTACGCCACCAACGCCCACTCGGTCCTCACGACGCAAAAGGACGCGGTGAAGCTGGCGAGATTTTCCGAGGCGCTCGACGACGTGCCGATCTTTTATCTGAAGATCGCGACGACGTTCGAGGAGCCGGACGAGTTTGAACGCTTTATGACAAGAAACATCGAACCCAACGAGTCGCGCCGCGCGCGCGACACACACTAAACCAAGGAGGTCACCTCTATGGCGAAGAAAAAAACGAGCTCGAAACGGGCTCCCAAATACGTTTACTTTTTCGGCGGCAAGAAAGCCGACGGAAAAGCGGACATGAAGGAACTGCTGGGCGGCAAAGGCGCCAACCTGGCCGAGATGGTCAACATCGGTTTGCCGGTGCCCGCCGGATTCACGATTACGACGGACGTCTGCACGTATTACTACGACCACGGCGAGAAATATCCGCGCGAGCTGAACAAGCAAGTAAAAGACGCGCTCGCGAAAGTCGAGAAGCAGATGGGCATGAAGTTCGGCGACAAGAACAATCCGTTGCTGGTTTCCGTGCGCTCCGGCGCGCGCGCCTCGATGCCGGGTATGATGGACACGGTCCTGAACCTCGGCTTGAACGACGAGACGATCAAAGGCATGATCGAGAAGACGGGCAACCCGCGCTTCGTGTGGGATAGCTACCGCCGCTTCGTCGCGATGTACGGCGACGTGGTTATGGGTATGAAGCCCGAGGATAAATACGCCGAGGATCCGTTCGAGGTCATCCTCGACGAGAAGAAGAAAGCCAAAGGCGTGGAGCTCGACACGGAGCTGGACGCGGACGACTTGAAGGACTTGGTCTATAAGTTCAAGGACGCGATCAAGAAGAACACGGGCGAACCGTTCCCGGAGAATCCGGAAGATCAGCTGTGGGGCGCGGTCAGCGCGGTCTTCGGCTCGTGGATGAACGAGCGCGCGATCGTCTATCGGAAACTCAACGACATCCCCGCGGAGTGGGGCACGGCGGTGAACGTCCAAGCGATGGTCTTCGGCAACATGGGCGAGGACTCGGGCACGGGCGTCGCCTTTACGCGCGACCCCGCCTCGGGCGAGAACGCCTTCTACGGCGAGTATCTCTTCAACGCGCAAGGCGAGGACGTCGTCGCCGGCACGCGCACGCCGCTTCCGATCAAGAAATTGGAAGAGGACGACAAGAAGATCTATAAAGAGCTGATGGACATCCGCAAGACGCTCGAGACGCACTACCGCGATATGATGGACGTCGAGTTCACCATTCAGCAGGGCAAGCTGTGGATGCTCCAGTGCCGCGTCGGCAAGCGGACGGGCTTGGCGGCGATCCGCATGGCGGTCGATATGGTTAAGCAACGGCTGATCACGAAGGAAGAGGCGCTGATGCGCGTCGAGCCGAACCAGCTGAACCAGTTGTTGCGTCCGATCTTCGATATGGACCAGAAACGTTCGGCGATCGATTCCGGCAAGCAGCTCGCGAAGGGCTTGATCGCGGGACCGGGCGCGGCGAGCGGACGCGTGGCGCTGAACGCCGAAGACGCCTACGAAATGGCGAAGAGCGGCGACCCCGTTATTCTCGTGCGGATCGAAACCTCCCCCGAGGACATCAAGGGTATGAACGCGGCCGACGGCATCCTGACGGCTCGCGGCGGTATGACCTCGCACGCCGCGTTGGTCGCCCGCCAGATGGGCAAGGTATGCGTCGCCGGGTGCGGCGAGCTGAAGATCAGCTACAAGGATCGCGAGATCCGCGTCGAAAAGAAATCCGACGTCGTTATCCGCGAGGGCGACTACATCTCCATCGACGGAACGACGGGCGAAGTGATCGAAGGCAAGATCGAGACGAAACCCTCCGAGGTAATCCAAGCGCTCATCGAGGAAACGCTCGATCCGAAGAAATCCACCGACTTCCAAACGTTCGACCAGATTATGCGCTGGGCGGACCAAGCGCGCCGCTTGGACGTGCGCACGAACGCCGACCAACCCAAGCAAGCCAAGACGGCGATCGCCTTCGGGGCGAAGGGCATCGGGCTGTGCCGCACGGAGCATATGTTCTTCGAGGGCGAGCGCATCACGAGCGTCCGCAAGATGATCCTCTCGGACACCGAAGAAGAGCGCCGCGCCGCGCTCGCCGAGCTGTTGCCGTATCAGCGCGACGACTTCCGAGGCCTCTTCGAGGAGATGAAGGGCTACCCGGTCACCGTCCGCACGTTGGATCCGCCGTTGCACGAGTTCCTGCCGCACGGCGAGCAAGAGACGCGGAAGGTCGCCGATCAACTCGGCATCCCCTACGAGAAGGTGCAAGCGAAGAT
>WJMR01000303.1 GCA_014727845.1 Ignavibacteriales bacterium | reverse complement strand
GTACGGGCATGTGCGGCGGATGTCGCGCCTCGGTCGGCGGCAAAACGGTCTTTGTCTGCGTGGACGGTCCCGAGTTCGACGCGCACGAAGTGGATTTCGATCTGCTGACGACGCGCACGAAATTCTACGGAACGCAAGAGAAGAACGCCCTCCACGAATTCGAGTGCCACAACGAGCGACGGTGGCGCGAGGCGAAGGAGACCGAGGGACAAGAAGCGTAGAAGTTTTCCGGTTCAACAAAAGATTGAAAGATCGGATTATGGAAAAAGAGCTGACGAAAAAAGAACGGATGCAAATTCCGCGACAGCAGATGCCCGAGCAGGAAGCCGGCGCGCGATCGCGGAATTTCAACGAGGTTAATCTCGGCTTCACCGAGGAGCTGGCGAAGATGGAGGCGGCGCGGTGCATCCAATGCCCGAAGCCCGTCTGCGTCGCGGGGTGTCCCGTCGGCGTGAATATCCAAGGGTTTATCCAACTCGTCGCCGAAGGCAAGTTTCTCGAAGCCGCCGAAGAGGTGAAGAAGGACAACGTGTTGCCCGCCATCTGCGGCAGGGTGTGCCCGCAGGAAGAGCAGTGCGAGGTGAAGTGCGTGCTCGGCAATAAGCACGAGCCGGTCGCCATCGGACGCTTGGAGCGCTTTGTCGCCGATTACGAGCGCGAGAAGGTCGGTATCCGCCAACCGAAACTCGCTCCGAAGACGGGCAAGAAGGTGGCGCTGGTTGGAAGCGGGCCGGCGGCGTTGAGCTGCGCGGGCGACTTGATCCAGCGCGGTCACGACGTCACCGTCTTCGAGGCGTTGCACGAAATCGGCGGCGTGTTGGTCTATGGCATCCCCGAGTTCCGCCTGCCGAAGGCGATTGTGAAAGCCGAAGTGGACGCGCTCGCCGAGCTGGGCGTCGAGTTCCGCACCAACTACGTGATCGGGATGACCGACACGATCGACGAGCTGATGAAGGACGAGGGCTACGACGCCGTCTTCATCGCCACGGGCGCGGGCTTGCCGTATTTTATGAACATCCCGGGCGAGAACCTCAACAGCATCTACTCGGCGAACGAGTTCCTCACGCGCGTCAATCTGATGAAGGCATACGACTTCCCGACACACGACACGCCCGTCTTCGACTGTCGCGACAAGAACGTGGCGGTCTTCGGGGGCGGCAACACGGCGATGGACGCGGTGCGCACCTCGAAGCGCCTCGGCGCGAAGAACGCCTACATCATCTATCGACGTTCTGAAAAAGAGATGCCCGCCCGCGAGGAGGAGGTGCATCACGCCAAGCAAGAGGGCGTCGAGTTTATGGTCCTCCATAATCCCGTCGAGTTCCTCGGAAACGACGAGGGCTGGCTCCGCGCCGTGAAGCTCGTGAAGATGGAGCTGGGCGAACCGGATAAGTCCGGACGCCGCCGCCCCATTCCCATCGAGGGGAGCGAGTTCGAGCTACCGATGGATATGGCGGTCATCGCCATCGGCAACGGCTCGAATCCCATCATCCAACAAACGACGCCCGACCTCGATTTCAATAAGTGGGGCAACATCGTCGTGGACGAAGAGACGATGAAGACGACAAAAAAAGGCGTCTTCGCCGGCGGCGACATCGTTACCGGCGGCGCCACCGTCATCCTCGCGATGGGAGCGGGTAGGAAAGCCGCCCAAGCCATCGACGACTATCTGAAGAATACGAACGAGTGGTAATTCGGCGACGCGGAAACGCGCGCGAGAAAGGGAGTCCGAGCGGCTCCCTTTTTTTATATGGCGCCCTCGTCGGACGCGGCTACTTGTTCTCCCCGAGCGCGTCTCGGCGGACGCGGCAGGGGGCGCACTCCTCGCGGGGGCAGAGGAGGTCGAGGGGACGCTTCTCGAAGAACTCGCGGGAGTCCTCGACGAGGCGGTCGATCGGGACGAGTGAAACGCGCAGTCCCTCGGCGACGCGCGGACGGAACGAAGCGCGATCGATTAGCCAACGCTCCAATTTCGGAAAGGACTTCGAGCACCCCGGCGCCTCTTCGAGCGGCTGTTCGCCCGCTACCGACAAGCCGACCGGCGGATCGACGATATCCTCCCACGGGTTGACGCCGACGTAAGGCGCGTCGTAATACGATTCCAGATAGTGGACGAACGAGAACCCGTCGAACCCGACGCCGAGCAAGAGCGCGAAGGCGCGCGGTTGATCGACGAGCCAATCCGGCGGCGAGCCGAACCCGAGGGGCGCGAGCGGGGCGTTCTCCGCGCCGACCTCTTCCGCGACGCGTCCGAACAACGAAAACGAGTGCGTGGGAGAAGACGTCCGAAGCGTTCCGGGGCGCGTACGGAACGCCTCCGCCAACGCGCCGACGACGGCGGGGGAGCGCTCGCGATCGAAGACGCTCGACTCGCCGCGTTTCTTTTTGAAACAATAAGTGAACGCGGGCGCCAGAACGGCGCCATCTTCGCCGACCGCGTCGGCGACCGCGTCGAAGACGTCGAGCGGCGCTATGCCGGGAAACGCCCGCTTGACGGCGCGGAACGAGCCATGGACGACGATCGCGTCGTCTTTGCCGACGCCGATCGCGTCGAGAAATTCGCGGAACGAGCTATGCATATGAGTGCGCGCAAAAAGTTCGGGAGGGACTGAAAAAGTCAATATTAAAAAAATATGAAAATAAAATTGGCAAAAAACAAGCGCGTTTCGTAATTTTGTACACTAAAATAGAAAAAAATTATGCCGGCTAAAAAGTATAAGATCCTCTTCGTAACCTCCGAACTTTTCCCATTCGTTAAAACGGGCGGACTGGCGGACGTCGCCGCCGCGTTGCCGCAGACGCTGACGGAGTTGGGTCATGAAGTGCGCATCGTGGTGCCGAAATACGGCGCGATCGACAGTCGTCGCTTCAAGATTCACGACGTCGTGCGGCTCAAGGATCTCGACGTTTCGGTGGCGGGCGAGGAGAAAACGTTCTCGGTTAAGTCGTCGTTCCTCCCCTCGCAACGCGTGCGCGTGCAGATCTACTTCATCGACAACGAGGAGTACTTCGGCTCGCGGAAGAGTCTCTACGACGATCCGATGAAGGGCGCCCCCTACGCCGACAACGCCGAGCGCTTCACGCTTTTCAGTCGCGCCGTTTTCGAGCTTATTAAAAAACTCGGCTGGGTGCCGGACGTCCTGCATTGCAACGACTGGCAGAGCGGCTTAACGCCCGCGTTTATGAAGACGCTCTACAAGGACGACCCGACGCTCAAGAACGTTAAGACCCTCTTCACCGTCCACAATTTCTCCTTTAACGGCGTCTATCCGAAAACGTATTTCAAAAAAACGGAACTGCCCGAGGAGCTGAACAACGAGAAGGGCGCGCTACACGAGGGCAAACTCAACTTCCTTAAGGCGGGGCTCGTTTTCGCCGACAAGATCAACACGGTAAGCGAGGGGTATATGAATCAGTGCCTCCGCGAGAAGGAGTTGGCGGGCGGCTTGAGCGCGGTCTTGAAAAAGCGGAAGGACGATCTCCACGGATTGATCAACGGTATCGACGACTCGTTGTGGAATCCCGAGAAAGACAAGTTCATCGAGAAGCGCTATTCGCTGAAGAATTTCAAGAACAAGAAAGAGAACACGCGCGCGTTGCTCGATCGGTTCAACTTGAGCTACGAGGAGGGCGTCCCCGTTATCGGCGTGGTGGCGCGGCTCATCGAGCCGAAAGGAATGGACCTGCTCGTCGAGGCGATGCCCGAGCTGATGAAGCGCGATCTGCGGATCACCTTGCTGGGCGCGGGCGAGAAGAAATACCATCAAGCGTTTCAGAAATTTAACAAGAAATACGGCGATAAATTCTATAGCTATCTCGGTTTCTCCGACGAGCTGGCGCACCTCGTCGAGGCGGGCGCGGATATGTTCCTCATGCCCTCGCGCTTCGAGCCGTGCGGCTTGAACCAGATGTATAGCTTCGCCTACGGAACCGTGCCGATCGCCCGACAGACGGGCGGCCTCGCCGACACGATCGAGCGCTACAACACAAAAACGGGCGAGGGTGACGGCTTCCTCTTCAAGGAATACTCGGCGAAAGCGTTGGTTAAGGAGATCGACCGCGCGTTGAAACTTTTCGGGAACGAAGAGAAGTGGATGGAGATCGTCAAGCGCGGTATGAAGGCGGACTTCAGTTGGAAGGCGTCCGCCAAGTCTTACGTCGATATGTATCGTAAGATGTTCGCCCGCTCCTGATGCGACCCGCGCTCTTCCTCGACCGCGACGGCACGATCAATCACGACCCCGGCTATCTCGGCGATCCCGACGCCGTTCGACTCTACGACGGCGTCGCCGACGCGCTCGCCGAACTGCAACGCGACCGCGACCTCCCGATCTTCATCGTAAGCAATCAATCCGGCGTGGCGCGCGGGCTCTTTGGCAGAGAGGACGTTGACGCGGTCAATCGGCGCGTCGAGGAGGCGCTCGCCGAACGCGGCGTCGAGGTCGCGAAGTTTTTCTACTGCCCGCACCACCCCGAGTTCGGCGAGGATTGCGACTGCCGCAAGCCCAAAACGGGGTTCGCCAGAAAGGCGGCGGAACAATTCGACGTCGATCTCCGTCAATCCTATATGGTCGGCGATTCGGAGTGCGACCGACTCTTCGGAGAGAACGCCGGCATGACGACGATAATGGTACGGACGGGCAACGGCGCCGAACGGTTGAAGATCTTGGAAAAAGAAGGTAACTTACCGAGCTTTGTCGCCGATAATCTCGCCGACGCTTGTCTGTATGTTCAACGCGAACTTAAAAGTTAAACGCATAGTGAAATATTTCCCTCTCGCGGCGGCGCTCGCGCTCGTCGCCTTTTTTACGCGGTGCGCCGACGCGCCGACCGATCTCGGCGCCGACATAACCGGCGCCAATCCCGTCGTGCGTTCGTACGACTCTCGCGCGAGCCAAACGCCCGTCTCTTCGACGATGTTCGCCGAATCGCAAACGCTCGGATTCGCGCAGCGGCTTCTGCTCGGCGAACACGACGGGGTTTCCTCGCAAATCCTTATCAACTTTCGGTTCTATTTCGACGACGCCGAGCTCGCCGCGATAGAGCAAGACTCGATGGAAGTCCGGTCGGCGAAGATTGTGCTGTATCACAACTATTATTATCCCGACAGTTTGGCGTCCTTCCTCGGAGAAAACGTCGCGGGGTACGAAGTTCTCGAGCGGTGGACGCCGCTGAGCGCGACCCCCGACTCTATGCCCGCGCTCGGCGCGCGGAACCTGATCACGGATTTCGAGCGGAACGACTCGCAGTTCGTCTTCACCGTCGATCCCGAGTTGGCGCGGACGTGGATGCGGAGCCAAGCCGACACGAACTATAAGAACTACGGTATCGCGCTGACGCCGACGGGCGAGACGGAAACGATCGTCGGGTTCCAAGCGTTTAATATGGCGTTGAGCACGACGCCGAAACTATTGCTCGACGCGCGCAATCACCTAACGGACGCCGACTCGCTCTACGAGCCGAAATCGGATTTCGACGCGCACGTTCTCGAGGCCCCGGCGCCGAGCGCGCCCGCCGGGGATCGGCTAACCGCGCAAGCGAGCGTCGTCGGCTACGCGACGCTCTCGTTCGACCTCGCCGACTTAATCGAATACTCCGACGACGGGACGTTCTCGAACGGCGTGGTGATCAACCAAGCCACGCTGACGCTGACGCGCGACTCGCTCAACTCGGCGATATTCGACCCGGGGATGGACGCGCTCGCCGCGTGGGCGATCACCGACACGGGCGAGACGATCGAGATCGACGAGGACACCTACTCCGGGCTGCCGCGCGACGGCGACATTTATAGCGGCGACGTCTCGCAGATCGTTCGCCACTGGTTTGACAACGGAACCTTCACGGGTATGCGCGTCGGATTGCGCGACCCGCTCGAAGGTCTCGACAAGATTACGTTCTACGACTTCGACGCCGACTCGGCCTTTACGCCGCGGCTGACGATCACCTACTCCACTCGATGGTAACGCAGGTTTATGACGAAAAGCATAGCTAAAACGGCGACGCTCGTCGCGCTGCTTACGACGGCGACGCCGGCGCAAACGAACACACCCTACTCGTCGATCGGGTTGGGCGTCGTGGAATTCTCGCAATCGCCGCGCGATATGGGCATGGCGGATTACGGCGTCGCCCACTTCCGCGCTCTCGGCGTGGCGACGATAAACCCCGCGCTCTGGACGGGCATCTCATCGACCCGAATGGACGTGGGCATGCTCTTCGACGGCTCGTTCGACTCGCACGACGGAACCTCCCGCTACGACGCCGGCGCCATTTTTACCGGGCTCCTCTTCGGCGTTCCCCTCAGCGACGAGTACGGCGTATCGCTCGCGGCGGGGCTCGTGCCCTATACGGTGAGCAATTTCGAGAACGAGTTTTCGGGCGCCCAATTAGGAAGCCCCGTTTCGGCGACGATAACCTCCAAAGGGGAGGGCGGGCTCTCGAAGGCGTTCGTCGGTTCGTCGGTTCGCCTACCGCTCGATTTTTCAATCGGCGCCTCCTATAACTACTACGCGGGCAACCTCTCGCGCTCACAGTCGATTGATTTCGACGACGTCGCGCTCTACGACGTCGAGTATCGCACCGCCAATCGTCTTTTCGGAAGCGGCGTCACGCTCGGCGTCGTCTCACCCGATTTGGCGAAACCGCTCGGACTCGAGTCGGTTTCCGGATTGCGACTCGGCGCGAGCTACGAAACGCCCGGCAAGCTCGAACAGGAATACTTCCACTCCTACGAGTCGGGACTTATCGACGATACGACGGGCTACCTCGAAGGCGAGCTGACGACGCCATCGCGACTGGTTGTGGGAGCGGCGGCGACGGTGAACAATTGGTGGCGCGTTCATGTAGATTATTTGCAACAGCCGTGGAGCGAACTGAAGGGGCTCGGCGATATCGAGCGAGGCGCGCAAGACCAATGGCGGTTGAGCGCGGGCTTGGAATATCGTAACTTAGAGGAGGCGGATCCCGGTTGGGAGCCGACGACCTATCGGTGTGGCATAAGTTTTGAGAGAACTCCTTTTGAAGCGAAGGCGACGTCCATTTCGCAGTACGGCGTTAGCGCGGGTATCTCGTTTCCCGTATCGCCCGGCAACACCGTCGATTTTGCTCTGCAGTATTTCCATCGCGGAGAGGGTGGAAACGGACTCGTCGTCGAGGACGTCGTTCGACTCGGCGTCGGGATGAGTTTTGGAGAGATATGGTTTATTCGTCCGGAACGATGAGCCGCGACGAGTTTTATCAAATACCGTAAAGGGTGACGAACATGAAATGGTTGATAATGACGGCGTTGTTGGCGGTCGCGACGAGCGGAGGCGCCACCTTCGTAAAAGCGCAACAACAACTCGACAGTCTGAAAATATACTTTAGCTTGTTCTCCGAAGATCATAAGAACGAGCTCTACGAAGACGCGCTGAAGACCGGGTGGAAAGTTATGCGGATGGACACCGCGAACGAATTCACCAAATGGGTCGTCAACAAAATGGACGACATTCTCTGGTATCACTTGAACGACAAAGAGGATATCGACGAAGCGACGGCGCTCGCGCTCGCCGACTCGGCGGTGATGATCTACGACCTCGGCATCGAATACGACGCCGTCAATAAAGGATATTACCAGATCCGCAAAGCCCGCGTGATCGATTACAACCTTAACGCGGACGACGAGCGGAAAATCGCCGAATACGAAACGGCGATAGAATACGACCCCGAAGTCGGCGCCTTTTGGTATAAGCGACTCGGCGATCTCTATATGGCGCATATGGAAGAAAAGCCCGACTACAAAACCAAGGCGATCGATCTCTACACCTTTCTATCCGAGAAATATCCCGACGACGCCGAGCCGATCGACAAGCTCAACGAGCTGATCGAGGACGAGGCGGAACTCGTCGCCATCCGCGAGAAGGCATGGAACCTCGATAAGGAGAACCTCGCCAAGGCGTGGAACTACGCCGCCGCCGCGATGCGCGCCGATATGTACCAAGAGGCGCTCGCGCCGCTCGAGTTCCTCGTCGCCCAATCGCCCGAGACGGTGAACTATTGGGACAAGCTCGCCACGGCGTATCACAAAACCGAACAGCTTTCCCAAGCCGCGGACGCTTACTCGAAGCTCGTCGAGTTGGAACCGCAGGAAAAACGGCACTACCTGAATCTCGGCATCGTCTATATGGAGCGCGGGCAATTCTCGAGCGCGCGGTCGCAATTTCAGAAAGCCAGCTCCGTCGGCGACGGTTGGGCGCTTCCCGTTTTCTACGAGGGGATGCTCTACGAGAACGCGGCGCGCGGTTGCGGATCGTTCGACTTTATGGACAAGTGCGTCTTCCGCTTGGCGCAGTTGACCTACCTCCGCGCCTACAATATGGATCCCTCCCTCACGCAGGCGCAAAGCCGCGCCAACGCGCTTTCCGCTTCCGTGCCGACGCAAGAGGACTACTTCTTCAAACAGTATAATTCGGGGCAGTCGATCGCCATCCAAGGCGGATGCTATGGATGGATCGGTAAGAGCATCACGGTTCCCTAAACCGCGCGACGCGACGCTCCGAGAAAGGGCACGCTATGTTTGGCGCGATAAAAAAAGACGCGACCGCCGCGGCGATCCTCGATAAGGAAATCGCTCGGCAACGAGACGGTCTCGAACTGATCGCCTCGGAGAATTTCGTGAGTCCCGCCGTACTGGCGGCGGCGGGAACTCCGCTCACCAACAAATACGCCGAGGGATACCCCGGCAAACGCTACTACGGCGGTTGCGAGGCGGTGGACGAAGCCGAAGACCTCGCGCGGGATCGCGTGAAGGAACTCTTCGGCGCGGCGTACGCCAACGTCCAACCCCATAGCGGCTCGCAGGCGAATATGGCGGTCTTCATGACGCTCCTTAAGCCGGGGGACGCCTTCCTCGGGCTGCATCTCAATCACGGCGGACACCTCACGCACGGCTCGCCCGTCAACTTTTCCGGCAAGCTCTACCGCGCCGTCGGCTACGAGCTGGATAAGAAAACGGGGCGGCTCGACTACGACGCGATAGAGGACGCGGCAAAGAAAGAGCAGCCCAAGATGATCCTCGCCGGCGCCAGCGCCTATAGCCGCGATTGGGATTACGACAAGCTCCGCGGAATCGCCGACGCCGTCGGCGCGTTTCTCGTTTGCGATATGGCGCACCCCGCCGGACTCATCGCGAAGGGGCTATTGAACAACCCGCTCGAACGCTGCCACGTCGTCACCTCCACCACGCACAAAACGTTGCGCGGACCGCGCGCGGGATTGATCTTAATGGGCGAGGATTTCGAGAACCCGTTCGGCGTCACGGCGCCGAAATCCGGCAGAACGAAAATGATCTCCGAGCTGATCGACTCCGCCGTGATGCCCGGTATTCAAGGCGGACCGTTGATGCACGTGATCTTGGCGAAGGCGGTCGCCTTTGGCGAAGCGCTCGAGGATTCGTTCGCCGACTACGCCAAGCAAGTCGTCGCCAACGCGAAGGTCCTCGTCGAGGAATTGATCAAGCGCGATTTCAACGTCGTCTCCGGCGGCACGGATAACCACCTCGCGCTCGTCGATCTGACGAACAAAGACGTCTCCGGCAAAGTCGCCGAGAAGACGCTCGAAGCCGCGGGCGTGACGGTCAACAAGAATATGGTGCCGTTCGATACGCGAAGCCCGTTCGTAACAAGCGGCGTTCGCGTCGGAACGCCGGCGACGACCACGCGCGGCATGAAGGAACCCGAGATGCGAAAGATCGCCGAGTTCATCGACCGCGCGCTCCAAGCGCGAGACGACGAGGCGGCGCTCGCCGCGATAAAGGCGGACGTAAAGACCTTCGCGGCGGATTTCCCCCTCTACCCCGAGTTGCCGTAACGCGTGGCGATCTTGGGTAAGAAACTCGCGGGCGGTTCGCCGAGCGCCGACGACTTCGAGTTGGAGATGTCGTTCCTCGACCACCTCGAAGAACTCAGGTGGCGGCTCATCTACACCGTCATCGGCGTCGTCGTCGGGGCGATCGTGGCGGGCGTCTTCATCGATTTTCTCGTCGAGGAAATCCTCCTGCGTCCCGCCGTCGAGAGCGGCGCGAGTTTGCAGAACCTCCGACCGTTTGGGCAGATATTCCTCTACGTGCAGGTCGCCGTCGCGTGCGGAGTAATCGCCAGCGTTCCGAACGTATTCTATCAGTTCTGGAAATTCGTCTCGCCCGCGTTGCGCCGTCACGAGCGCAAATACGTTTTATGGATCGTTATCTTCTCGTCGATCTGCTTCTTGGGCGGCGTCGTTTTCGCATATTTCGCGATGCTCCCGATGGCGTTGGAGTTCGCGGCGAAATTCGGCTCGGAGACGATCAAAAACGAGTTCGCGATCGACGAGTATATGTCGATCGTCATCAGCGTGATGCTCGGCGCGGGATTGGTCTTCGAGCTTCCGATGATCTCGTATTTCCTGAGTAAGCTCGGCATCCTCACGCCGGCGTTTATGAGAAAGTATCGCCGACACGCGATCGTCGCGCTGCTCTTTTTCGCCGCGATTTTAACCCCGGGAACCGACCCCCTTTCGCAAATTATTTTGGCGGTTCCGTTGTTGATACTTTATGAGGTTAGCGTCTTTGTTTCAAAAATGGCGTCGAAGGATCGATGAGTAGTCCGTCGCTATCAACTATGAGCGCCCCGATCGCCGAGGAGATGGAACGCTTCCGGAAGATCTTCAAAACGTCCATCCGCTCGGACGCGCCGCTGGTCGATATGATCGCGCGGTATCTGCTGAAGCGGAAGGGCAAGAAGATGCGCCCGATGCTGGTCTTGCTCGCGGCGAGCGCGGCGGGCGGCGTTACGGAGCGGACGCACCGAGGCGCCGTATTGGTCGAGCTCCTCCACACCGCCACCCTCGTCCACGACGACGTGGTGGACGACGCCGACGTCCGGCGAGGTTTCCCTTCCGTCAACGCCGTCTGGAAGAACAAAGCCGCCGTATTGATGGGCGACTTCTTGCTCGCGCGCGGGCTGCAACTCGCGATGGAGGGGAAGGACTTCGACTTCCTCGAGATCGTCACCGACGCCGTGCGGAGGATGTCCGTCGGCGAGCTACGCCAAATCCAAAAAGCGCGGAAGCTCGACATCGACGAACCGACGTACTTCAAAATTGTCTCCGATAAAACCGCCTCGCTCATCCTCACTTGTTGCGAGATCGGCGCGCTCTCGGCGGGCGAGGACGCGACGCGACGCGCGGCGCTCGGCGAGTACGGCGAGGCGCTCGGCGTCGCCTTCCAAATTCGCGACGACGCGCTCGACTTCGACGGCTCGTTCAAACGGTTCGGAAAACCCATCGGCGGCGACGTAAAAGAGAAGAAGATTACGTTGCCGCTTATCTACGCGCTCGACGACGCGGACGAGAAGGAGGCGAAGCGCGTGCGAAAGCTCGTCAAGAACGGCAAGAAGCGAGGCGCCGTTTCGGAAGTCGTCAGGTTCACCCGCGAGGGGAAAGGGTTGCGGAAAGCGGAGGCGAAAGCCCGCGAGTACGGCGACCGAGCGAAAGCCGCGCTGGACGCGCTCCCCGACACGCCCGCGAAAACGTCCCTCCGTAATCTCGTCGATTTCGCCCTCACCCGCGACCGTTAGCCGCGTCGCCTACATCCCGTCGTCGTAATTCTGTTTCGGGAACCCCGGATCGGTCGGGCGCTCCGAACCCATCGCGTCGCGGTAGTCGAATCCCTTGATCGGTTTGCGAAGCGAGAGGACGGGGCACGGCGCTTTGCGAACCACCTTCTCGGCGGTGCTGCCGAAGAAGATGTGCTCGACGCCCGTTCTGCCGTGCGTGGGGATAATGATCAGGTCGGCGTTCTCGTCGCGCGCCGTCTCGATGATCTCGATAAACGGCTTGCCCGTTCGGACGATCGTCGAGAACTCGACGCCCTCGGCGACGCGCTCGCGGGCGACGCTTTCGAGCTCGTCTTTCGAGCGCTCGCGCATTTGCCGATTGAGCGCGGGGGGCGCCATTTGGCCGAGAGAAAAGTCGGGAGGGAAGACCGCCGGCTCGACGACGTACACCAACGTCAGCGACGCGCCGAAGCGACGGGCGAACTCCGAGGCGTAGGAAAGCGCGCAGAGTGAGTGCTCGGAGAAATCAATAGGGAGTAATATTTTTTGATACTCGAGTTTCATGGACGATCTCCCGATCCGACACGGCGGTGTCGTAGAGTTTGATATAGTCCTGATCCAACGCGCGTAATCGCGCGATAACGATTTTGAGGAAACCGTCCAAAATCGAGACGCCCGTCTTCGGGTGTCGTCGGATGAACTCCTCCAAATCGGGTTTGAAGATCACGGCGGTCAGCGCCTCGCGTCGGGCGCGCGCCGAGGCGGTGCGCGTCTCCCCTTCGAGGAGCGCCAGCTCGCCGAAGAAATCCGACGGACCCAACGCCGCCAAAATAAGCGAGCGCCCCGAGGGCGTCTCGATCTCAATTTCGATCTCTCCCTCGCGAATAACGTAGAGCCCGAGGCCGGGGTCGTCTTGATAGAAGACGTACTCGCCCGCCTTGAAGCGGCGGTGGTGCGTCATCTCGAGTAGCTCGAGCGTCTCCTTGCGCGTGAGCGAATGGAAGGGCGGGATGGCTTGGATCGCGTCATAGAGGTCGTCGCCCGAAGCGTCGCCCCGCAAAACGTTCGTCCACAATCCGCTCGAAAGAAAGCTCTTCTTCTTCTTCTTCGTCATCGTCGCTCCGTTAGGCGAAGACGCCGGCTTCGGCGACGCGCCAAAGTTTCTGGCAGGGGAAACGGTTTTCGTACAGCGCTCGGCCGACGATCAGGGAATCGACGCCGAACTCGGCGAGGCGTTGGACGTCCATCAGCTCGTCCTTATTACGCGCGCCTCCCGAGAGGGTAACGCGCTTGCCCGAGGCGTCGGCGACGCGTTTGGCGAGATCGCAGTTCGGACCTTCGAGCGATCCGTTGCGCTCGACGTCGGTGACGACGAATCGCTCGACGCCCGCCTCGGCGAGACGTCGGGCATGGTCGATCGCGTCGATATCCGTGCGCTCGGTTCTGCCGCCGACGACGATCTTGTCGCCCTCGACGTCCAGCGCCGCGCAGATTTTCCTTGGACCGAACTCGTCGAGCGTCCGCTCGAATTCCGCCGACGCTTTAACCGTCATCGTACCGAGGGCGAGCCGATAGACGCCCGCGTCGATAAGCGCGCGCGCGTCCTCGAAATTCCGAACGCCGCCGGAATACACTACGGGAATGATTACCGCCTCGACGATTTCTCGCACAACGCGGAGGTTCTTCCGCGAGGGATCGCGGGAGCCGTCGTAATCGACGATGTGCAGCAGCTTCGCGTTTTCCGCTCGCCAGATGCGCGCCATCTCGACGGGGTCGTCGCCGTAGCCCTTGCAGTCGAGCTCGGGAATGCCTCGCACCGTGCGGACGGTTTTGCCGTCGTGGATGTCGATCGACGGTATGACGAGCAACGTCGGCGTCACCTTTTCCTCTTCACGTTTATCTAAAATACAAAAATAGCGCAAAAACGCGCGGACGCAAAAACGCGCGGCGCGGAAATCGGACGGAATTAGCGGGCGTCGCGGAAGAGGCGAAGGAGCTCCTCGGCGGCGGCGCCGGGGAGGAGGTCGCCTTTGCGGGCGCGCTCCTTGATCACGGGGAGCGCGTTTTGGACGACGTCGTTCTCGCGGAACTCTCGAAGCAGCTCGTCCTCGACGACGCCGAGCGTCCACTCGATCGCTTGCTCGCGTCGTCGGCGCTCGAACGATCCGTCGGCTTTCGCGTTCAGCTCGAACTCCAACACGTTCTCCCAGATATCCGCGACGCCTTCGTCCTCGACGGCGGAGCATTGGAAGACGCGGGGCGCCCATGATCTCGAACGCGGCGCGAGGTAGTGGAGGGCGTTGGCGTATTCTTGGCGCGCGCGGTCGGCGGCGGCTTTCAGGTCCCCGTCGGATTTATTCACGGCGATCGCGTCGGCGATCTCCACGACGCCCTTCTTCACGCCCTGCAACTCGTCGCCACCGCCGGGCGCCACAAGCAAAAGGAAGAAATCGACCATCGAGCGGACGGCGATTTCGTTCTGACCGACGCCGACGGTCTCGACGAGCGTTACGTCGTAGCCCGCGGCTTCGAGAAGGACGATCGACTCGCGGCTTTTGCGCGTCACGCCGCCGAGCGCGCCCGCGGAAGGGGAGGGACGGATAAAGCAATTCGGCTCGCGGCTCAGTCGTTCCATCCGCGTTTTGTCGCCGAGAATGGAGCCGCGCGTCACGGCGCTGCTCGGATCGACGGCGAGGACGGCGACGCGCTTGCCCGCGCGGAGGAGCCGCATTCCGAGCGTTTCGATAAACGTGCTCTTCCCGGCGCCGGGGCTTCCGGAAACGCCGACGCGTAAGGAGCCGCCCGCCTTCGGGGCGAGCGCTTCGAGAATCTCGCGCGCCTCGTCGCGTCGGGTTTTCGAGGAACTTTCGACCAGCGTGATGGCGCGGGCGAGCAGAGCGCGGTCGT
>WJMR01000302.1 GCA_014727845.1 Ignavibacteriales bacterium | reverse complement strand
GTGCGCGATGATGGAGAAGAACTTGTCTTTCTCCGCGTTGGATTCCCGCAGCTCCTCGGCGTATTCTTCGAGCTCTTTTTTGGTCTTGCAACGATTGAGGTGGGAGCCGATCATAGCGGCGGCTACGCGTAGCAACCGCACCTCGTCCTCCGACCACTCGCGCTTGTTCGTCGTGTCGTCGAATCCGATAAAGCCGAGCCACTCCGTTCCGGAAAACACGGGAATAACGCACATCGAGAGAATGCCTTGCGACTCCAACACCACGCGCTCTTGTGGAGGAAACGTCCCGACCAACCCCCGCATCGAGTGGTTCGCGGAGAGGATAGCGCGCCAGCGTTCGAAGACGGAATACGGCGCCGCCTGTAATTCAGGATTGTCAATCTGCGGCTCTACGCCGGGCGCGCACGCCTCGTTGCGCTGCGACATCAGGAGCTCGCCGTCCTCGCCGAGGTGGTTCTCGAAAAAGTATGCGCGATCGACTTCCGCCGCCAGTAGCAACGCGTCGAGCGCGCGATCGATCGAGTCGTCGGCGTCCTCTCCGAGCGCTTGTCCCGCCGCGGCGACCGCCTCCTCCTGCGCGAGGCGTCTTATCAGTTGATGCTCGGCGAGTTTCTTATTGGTGACGTCCAGCGCCATTTCGTAACGCGCCAATCCGCCGCCGGGCCAACGGATCGCCTTATCGATGCAACGAAACCACCGCTTGGCTTGCGGATTGTAGAATTCCCAAATGTGCGCTTCGCCGAGCTTCTTTCCGAAAATCAGGTCGTTGGTGCAGAACGAGCACGGCTCGCTCTTCCCTTGCAACGCTTGATAGCATATCCTCCCCTTAATCTCTCCGAAGATATCCCGCATCGCTTTGTTGACGTAGAGAATCTCGTAAGTGTCGGGGTCGCTGATATACACGCCCTCGTCGATGCCGTCGAAAATCGAGACGAGTTGCTCGCGTTCCTCTTCCGCGCGGCGCCTCTCTTTGGCGCGCTCGGTGTCGTCGGTCGCCGCCATTCGCACGAGAAATTCGTCGGCGTCTTCGACGGGTCGCGCCTCGACGATCGCGACGATCGGTTCGGCGTCCGCCTTAAACGTAAGCTCGAACGTGCGCGGTCGCGGATCCGATTTAAGGTCGCCGAGCTCGGCGAAAAATCCGTACGACGTTTTCTTGTCGAGATAGTGGGTAAGCGGTTTGCCGAGAGCGTGTTCGCGTTCGGCGCCGATCATCGCGAGAAATGTGCCGTTGCACTCGCGGATTGTCCCGCGTCCGTCAACGGTAAAGTAGGCGACGGGAGCGTTGTCGTAGAGATCGGCGTAGCGATCGCGCGCGCGTTCGAGCTCGCTCTGCACGGCGAGGAGCTCGTCGTTTTGCGTTTCGAGCTCGGCGCGATATTCGTTGAGCTTATGAAGGGTCGAGTCGTCGATCTCGTCGCTATCGAGCGCGGGCACGCCTTGCTCGACGCGCGTCTTCCGGTCTTGCTCTCGCTCCCCGGCGCGGTCGAGTTCGGCGCGCAATTCGGCGATCACTTGTAGCAGTTCTTCGCGGGACTTCTCGGCGTCGCTCACGGTGTGGGCGTCCTTGTTTTCGGACCGGTATTAGATATTAGGACTCTTTCTCGGCGAGCGTCTCTTGAACGATCTCGACGAGGTCCTCTTTCTGGAAGGGCTTCGCCAAATAGCGGGTAAACCCTTCCTCCAACAATTTTTCTCGGTCGCCGATATTCGCGTAGCCCGTGAGCGCGACGACCGGCGTTTCCTCGTAGCCCTCGATCTTCCGCAGACGCTTGAACGTCTCCACGCCGTCGATGCCGGGACCGAGGTTGATGTCCATCAGCACGAGATCGAAGGAGCGCTCGTTCGCCTTCTCGAGCGCCTCCAACCCGTCGGCGGCGTTGACGACGTCGCAGAAGGAGCGGAGGTAGATGTTCGTCACGTCGCGGTTGATCTCGTTGTCCTCGACCAGTAGCGTTTGGACGCGCTCCTCGTGCTCGGTTTCGCGCGCCGGCTTCTTTTCCTCGGGAACGGCGGCCGGCAGACGGACGACGAACTCGCTGCCTCCGCCCGGCTCGCTCGTCAATTCAATCTCGCCGTTCATCAAGTTGATCATCTTCCGCGCGATCGAGAGTCCGATCCCCATGCCGTCGTGCGAACGGGAAAGCCCTTCGCTAACCTGCCGGTATTCCTCGAAGATCACGTCGTGGTATTCCTCCTCGACGCCGACGCCGGTGTCTTTGATCCGGAATTCGATAAACGCGCCGCCGTTGTCGGGGTCGCCGACGTGCGCCACCGCGAGCGTCACGCCCCCATCGACGGTGAACTTCACCGCGTTGTCGAGGATGTTGCCGAGCGCCTGCGCCAAATACCGCTCGTCGCTTCGCACGATCATTTCGGGTTTGGATATTTCGAGCGCGAAGGCGAGGCCTTTTTCTTCGGCGGCGGCTTCATACTCGCGTCGGAGTTCCTTAACGAGCCGATCCACTTTGGTTTCTTT
>WJMR01000301.1 GCA_014727845.1 Ignavibacteriales bacterium | reverse complement strand
CCCCCGACGGACGCGCCCTCGGCGCCGCCGACGACGAGGAAGTACCTTCTCTACGTCGGGAGGATCGCGCCGAATAAGCGACTCGATTTGGCGGTCGCCGCGTTTAGCGAATCGAGTTACGACGGCGAGTTCGCGATCACGGGCGACCCGCGGGACTTGCCCGAGGAGACGCGTCGAATTTTCGACGAGGACCGACGCTTACGCGCTCTTGGTTATGTGAGCGAGGAGGAGAAGGCGTCGTGGCTATCCCGCGCCGACGCGCTCGTTTTTCCGAGCGACTACGAGGCGTTCGGCACGACGCTCTTCGAGGCGTCGGCGTATCGGCGTCCCGTCTTGTGTAGCGCGCTCGAGGTTTTTCGGGAAATTATGGATCCGCGCGGCGCGATGTTTTTCGAGAACGAGACGACCGCGATACGAACGACGATAGAGCGTTTCGACGCGAGTTCCGACGAGGAGAAGCGCTCGATGGGGTTGAGGAACTACGAGAATCTCGCGGGCTTCCGGTTTGAGAATATCGCCGAAGCGTATCGCCGACTTTTCGAAGAGTTGACGGCGTAAAAAAAGCGGGACCGTTCGAGTCCCGCTTTCCAATCACGAAAAATTCCGATCGTTAGAATTTCAATCCGACCGAAAGGTAGTGCGTCTCTTTGAGTCTGCCGAAGTCTTGATAGGCGTAGTCGAAGAGGACGTTCATCACGCCGAGCAGTTCGTAGTCCACGCCGGCGCCGAGCGTTAGTCCGCGTTCGGTGTCTCGCTCGAAGAGGTAGCCGTATCCGCCTCGGAGGAAGACCATTTCCCGCCAACCGACTTCCGCGCCCGTGTTGACGTGCTCGGTGTGGTCGTTGGGGTGAACGGCGTCGGCGCCGAGGGTGACGCGGAAATCGTTTTGCCGAACGACGTCCGCCGCGAGGCCCGCTCTGAAGATGAGCGGAAGGTCCCACTCGTCGAGTTCCATTTTGGCGTTGAGTCGGTTTTCGCCGACTTCGATCACCTCGTAGATGTCGCGCCCGTCGAGTTGCATCTTAGTGCCGAAGTTGCTAATGCTGGCTCCGATGCGGAGCTCGTTGAGGATGTCGATTCGATAGAGCACGCCGACGTCCAACGCGACGCTACTGGCTTCCATATGCCAAAGCGACTCGGAGAGATACTTAACGTTCATACCGATGGAGAAGTGGTCGGTGAGTTCGCGCGCGTAGTTGACGCCGAGCACGAGCGAGTTCATACCGAACATTTCTCCGGTTCCTTCGGGTTGTTCGATCGTTCGGACTTCCATCTCGTCCATCGAGAGGGCGCCGACGAACGCGCCGACGGTTCCGATGCCGGGCAGTACGGCGCCGACGGCGGCGTAGTCGTAGGCGACGTCGGCGATCCAATCGACGTGGTTAAACGTCGCCTGGGATTGCATACCGTGCGCCATACCGGCGGGGTTCCAATACATCGCCGAGGCGTCGCTCGCCGTGGCGGTAAACGCCGTTCCCATCCCCATGGCTCGCGCGCCGACGGGGATCTTCAAGAACTGCGCGGCGGTGGTGCCGGTTTTCGCAAGGTCTTGGGCGTTGCCGCCGACGAATAAGGCCGCGACGAAAACCGGAACGAGCATAGTTCGTAAGAATTGCATCGATTGCTCCTTAACGTTTTTTTCGGATTTCATTCAATCGGTTCCGGTTACTTAATGATGGCGAATTTGATGATCTTCTCGCCGACGCCCGGCGCCTCGATGTGGGCGAAATAGACGCCGTAGGCGACGCCGAATCCGTCCTTACTCAAGAGGTTCCAATACTCGCGACCGCTTTGGATCGAGGATTCGTGCCGGAGTTCCCGCACCAACTCGCCCGTGAGCGTATAGATGCGTATGGTGCACGAGGGCGGGAGGTTCTCGAAGTAGATCCGTCGCTCGCCGCGAGGCCTATTGGGGAACGTGTTCTTTGGTTCTATCTCGTTATAGGCGACGTACGGGTTGGGCACGACGTAGATGTCGTCCATCCGCGATTTCGCGTCGGCTTGGTTGAACGACGCCGCTTTCGTGGTGAAGGTGAACGCGTCTTCCGACGAAAAAGGACGCCAAGTCTTTGCCATCAGGTAGTCGCCGTCGGTCGGCGCGACTTGCTCGGGATAGATCGCCAACGTGTCGATCGTCACCTCGGACGAGTCGGCGTTATAGGTCGTGTCGGCGTCGATCGAATCGATGTGTTCTTCGACGATGATCGCCCACGCGAGCGTGTCGGTAACCAAGCCCGCGGCGTTCGGATGGAAAACGAGAATTTGGTCGCCCGGATCCCATTTGTCGTTTTTCGGCGGCATATCGAGTAGTAACGTCCACATTCTTTGAGGAAGAACGCCGGGCGTCACTTCTTCGACCGAATAGGTTACGGGAACCGTTTTCAGGCCGCCCGATCCGACGACGAACGCCGAATCGATATCGTTTTCCGAGAAGCTTACTTTATAGTCCGCGGGATAGCGCACTTTTTTCAGCGCCGTGCCGGCGTCGGTCAACTCGAACGAATAAGAGATTTCTTCCCTCGACCATGCCGAGTTAACGGTGTCGGGTTCGAGCGTTTCGTGATTATCCACCATAAGCCGCATGCCTTGGAAGGCGTTGTTGCCGTCTTCGTCGTCTAAACGCGTGCTTTGTTTTATGGGGTAATAGCGATACTCGACGGTTATCTCGCCGTTGTCGGGAATCGCCGAGTCGTCGCCGCTTCTACGAATGGCGCCGATTTCAAAGTCGAAAACGAAGTCCGTGTCGGCGAGGTAGGTGGTTCCGCCGTCGGCGTCGGTGACTTTGAAATGCTCGTCGTTCGCGATGTTCTGATGCGGCAACCGCGCGTTTTTCGTTCCGAATAGCTTAATGGAGGCGCTTTCGGTTTTCCTCCGAAGGAGCGAGTAGTTGAGTTGTTCGATCGACTCCTGCCCGTCGGCGACGAGCGAGTCGTGGAACTCGACGAGGTATTGCACGTCCTCTTCGACGGCGACGTCGTCGAGGAAGCGAATTTCCAGGTCGCCGTTGCCGCGTCCGGAGAGGCGAACGAATTCGTCGTTCTCGTCGATCGCGGGTGGTTGGTAGCCCGAGGCGCGAGGTCCGGGAACCACTTGGACGGTGTTATCGTCGAGCACGAGCTTACCGTTAATCGGATCGTATTCGATTTTCTTCGTGGTTTCGGTCGGGGGCGCCACGGAGGAGTCGCCGTGATCGTAGGCGCAGACGGCGTAGTAGTAGGTCTGTCCGTTGACGACGTTGTTGGTGTCCACGTACGTGTTGGTGATGCCCGTATTGTTGCCGAGGTAGTAGTGTATGCCGCGGCCAAAGTATTGCACGGGGTGGAATCCGCGCCAGTCGTTGTCGAGATCGAAACGCGCTTCTCTACCGTCGAGATCGAGAAGCGGCTCGCTCATAAACGGGCTACCGATTCCGTCGGTGATGGTTTGGATGTCGCCGAAATCCGGTTCCGTGCTACGGTAGATTACGTATCCCTCGAAGTCCTCGCCGAGGATGGGATCGACGCTTTCTTCGGCGAAATCGTCCCAATAGAGCGTTACTTTCTTATCGCCGGGAACGGCGCGCACGGTCGGGAGGTTCGGCGGGCGGTAGAATTTATAGTTGTTATTATAGATTCGCTGGATCGTTTCCGCGGTGATGAGGAAGTCGTTCTCGGTTTCCGCGCAGAACATCGCCATCGAAATCCGTTTGGTTTCGCCCTTGGCGAGCGAGATAGGACCGGCGCCGAAGGCGAAGACGAGATCGCGACCTTGTTGGGTAATCTCGTTGTATTGTTGCGGTTTGAGTTTGCCCATCAGGAAGTCGTCGTTTTTTACGGTTCCCGTTGCTTGCCACTCCCACAAGCCGAAACTCGTCAGTCCAATCTGGTCGGCTTCGTCGAGGTCGGTGTATTCGAAGTTGGGCTCTCCGGGCGCGAGCGGGTCGAGCGAACCATCGGCGAGACGTTTACCGCGCGTCGGTAAGCCGTCTCCTTCGCCCTCGTCCTGGGTGTCTTCAATGCCGTCAACGCCGACGTCGTCGATCGCGGGGTCCCAGTCGCCGTCGTTGTCTATCCCGTCGTCTTGGCGCTCGTCGATCATTCCGTCGCCGTCGTTGTCGATGCCGTCGTCGGGGTTGCCGGGGCTTTCCAAGAATTTACAACCGAACAGATCGGTCTCCATTCCCAGAACGCCCGTGCCGTCGTCGTAGAAATAGGCGAGCGAGCGGGCGTACACGGGCACGTTGTCCACGCGTCCCGTGCTGTCGTAATCGTAGGGAGGAACGAAGGTTCCTTTGTCGTCGCTCGGCTCGTTGTTGGTGGGCAAGTCCACGCCTTGGCCGCCGCCGACGTCGGGGTCGCCATAGATGGCGAAGGTAACCGAGT
>WJMR01000300.1 GCA_014727845.1 Ignavibacteriales bacterium | reverse complement strand
TCCGCCCGCCGAGATACCCTCGGAGGCGTTTGTGGATGGTAAAGACACTGAAGAAGGGCTGCAAGATTTCCGAGGCAAGAGCTTCTGGTTTAATATTCTCCCCTCGGACGTTAACATCCGAGATATTTGGCCCAAGAAGAGTTACGTGCCGGGCGAAGATAAAGTAACCGTGCTCGACTACGTTTTTATGCCCGACACGCCGGGCGTCTATAACGTAACGCCGAACCTCGCCGATCCGTCGCTGGCTTGGGGCGGCGCGATGAAGCTCCTCTCCTCGACCGCCAACAACCTCGTCGAGGAGAACATCGAGTTCGTCGAAATGTGGGTGAAAGTCGTCGAGGCGCCGGAGGGGGCGCGGCTTGGGCTCGATATGGGGCGGATTTCCGAAGACGTCATCCCCAACGGCAAGCTGGATCGGGAGGACTTGAACGACAACTATATCGTGGACGAGGGCGAGGACCGGGGTCTCGACGGCTTAACCGACTCCGAAGAAAAGGTCGCCTACGAAAGCGCGAAAGCCGACCCCGCGAACGACAATTTCCGGACGGGAACGGGATTGGATCGGGACGCGTATTTCGACATCAATAATCCCGAAGGCAACGCGCAATCGACCGAACTCGGACGCTTCCCCGACACGGAGGACTTGAACAACAACGGAACGCTCGACCAGTTGAGCGACTTCTTCCGATACGATCTCCCGCTCGATACGAGCGCGTCGCGGAACCCGTTTATCGCCGGCGGCGGCGACAACGACGGGTGGTATCTCTACCGAATTCCGATAAAAGACTTCGCGAAGAAAATCGGAAGCCCCGACTTCACCAACGTGACGACGATGCGTTTCTTCGTCACGGGCGTGGAAGACGTCGTGCATCTGAGGATTACCGACTTCAACCTCGTCGGCAACCAGTGGCGCAAACCCGATATCGAGGACACGATCGTCAACGTCACCGTCGTCAGCGTCGAAGACAACCCCGAATACATCCAACCCCCGGGCGTAAAGCGCGAGCGAGACCGAAGCCAAACCGAGCACGAGATATATAAGAACGAGCAGTCGCTCGCCTTGCGCGTTAACGGATTGCCTTACGGCGAGAAGCGCGAGATAACAAAAACGCCCTATAAGCCGCTCGATTTGTTTAACTACTCCGAGCTGAAGCTCTTCGTGCACGGCGACGAGTACGACGCGCCCGGCACGGTCTCCTACTATGTGGACGAGAACAGCTACGCGGCGGAAGTCTATTTCCGGTTCGGCACGGACACGAACCACTACTATGAATACCGACAGCCCGTACGCCCCGGTTGGAACGAGATCGCGATCGTTTTCGACGACTTGACGGCGCTGAAGCAGGCGCGCGATTCGGTGGAGATGATCTACCGCGTTCCCGTGCCCGGCAAAGCCGGCCACACGTTCGCCGTTAAGGGCAATCCGTCCCTCACGTCGATTAAAACGATGGCGATCGGCATAGAGAACGTGTACAACCCCTACAGTCGCGAGGGCGTCGGCGCGCCCTCCCCCTATAGCGGCGAACCGATTTCCGGCGAAGTGTGGGTAAACGAGTTGCGCGTTATCGGGGCGGACGACACCCCCGGTTGGTCCTATCGCGGCGCCTCCTCGCTGAAAATCGCCGACATACTCACGCTCACGGGCAACTACAGCCGCACCGATCCGTTCTTTCACCGCGTCGCCGAGCGCTTCGGCTCCCGACAAGACCAACAAAGTTGGAACGCCTCGGCGAGCGTAAACGTAATGAACTTGATTCCCTACAAAGCGAAAGGAAGCTCGCTGAACGTTAACTATTCCCACACGGAAAACATCCGCGACCCGCTCTACCTCCCCGGCACCGACGTGCAGGTCGAGGAGGCGAAACGGCTCTACGCCGAGCGGCTCGTCGAGAACGGCTACACGCCGACGCAGGCGCAAGAGCTCGCCGAAGACCTCCAAAGCTCCTCGCAAACGCTCTCGACGACCGACACTTGGTCGATCTCCAACATTCGCCTGCTTATACCGACCGACTACTGGCTTGCCGATTACACGTGGAACGCGCTGACCTACAACTTCACCTACAACACGGGCTTCCAACGCGATCCGACCACCATCGCCTCGACAAACTGGTCGTGGAACGCGAGCGCCGACTATGGGATTTCCTTTAACGAGCAATTCAACGTAACGCCGCCCGAATGGCCCCTCTTCAACGCGATCTTCGCCTTTCTTCCCGAGTATCAGAAATATACGGTCAGCTTGTTGCCCCAAAGCTTTAGCGCCAAGATGAGCGCCAAACGAAATCGGAACGAGCGCGTAACCCGTCCGACCGCCGCGAGTGAATCCAACACGACCGTCTCGCGGGACTTCACCGCCGCGCGCGGATTCTCGTACCAATGGAAGATCACCCAAGGCGGCTTGCTCAACATTAACAATCGCTACTCGGTCGATATCAACTCCTCGCTTGCCCACCTCCTCCTCGACGCCCAAGAGCTTGAGCGCGAGAACGGCGAAATCTTCGAGGATATCTTCAACGACGAGTGGTTCGGACGCGATCAGAACTACCGACAAACGTTCGATATATCGACCTCGCCGCAGCTACCGACGTTCTTCGACCTCAATCGGTTCTTCACGCTCAACGCGGGCTACAACGTTAACTACGATTGGCAATTCAACTTCAGTCAAGAGGAACTGGGTCGGAGCGCGCGGTTCGCGAACTCCTCGAAAATAGGGATGAAGGTGCGGCTCAAGGCGTTGCTCGGCCCGCTGTTCGAGGAGGATCCCGAGAGCTCCCCCTCGCCGGCGCCCGACGTTCAACCCCCGCGCGACCGCCGTCGCGACTTCGACCGCGATCGGGAGCCGGAAGACGACGCCCCTGCCGACACGACCGCTCCCTCGGACACGACCGAACCCGCGAAACGCGAGATCGTGCCGTCGAGCAATCCGCTCACGGGAGCGTTCAAACTCTTCAAGGGCGTCACGGAATACTTCTTCGTCGATTACGAGAACATCGGCGTGGACTACACCAACCGCGTCTCCTTCGGCGGCGGCGGGCTCGCCGCGAAGAGTCACGGCTTCGGAAATTTCTGGGGATTCGCCTACGACCCCGAGGAGGGTCCCTCGCGGCTCTTCATGCTCGGGCTGGATTCCGACCTCGGTCCGAGAGCCGCCGGCGAGGCGGGCGCGCAACTGACCGACCAATTCAGCGAGGACAACTCGCTCGCCTTCACCACCTCGCGCCAGCTCTGGGAAGGCGCGACGATCAATCTCAACTGGAAACTCGACTGGGGGCTACAGAAGCAGACGGCGTACATCGTGCAGCCGGGCGTCGATCCCGAAGTTACCAACGTCACCTCGACGGGCAAGCTCTCGCGCTCGTTCATCACTATGCCGCCCGCGTTCTTCCTCTCGGTCTTCAAGAGCGGCATCACCTCCGTCGCCGAGCAATACAACCCCGACGCCGAGAACCCCGCCGAGAGTTTATCCGACGCGTTCGTAAGCGGATTCGAGACGATGCCCTGGCTCTCGGATTTCGGTCTGTTCGCCGACGTGGCGAAGTACATACCCCGCGCCAATTGGAGTTTCACCTGGACGGGCTTGGAGAAATTCCCGCTCTTCCAAGGGTTCGCCCAACGCGTCACCCTCGATCACGCCTACACCTCCGACTACACCGAGGCATGGAAGTTCGACCCCGACGGCAACAAAATCTATACGTCGCAGAAAATCAGCTACGGATTCTCTCCCCTCTTCGGGCTGAACATGACGTTCAAGAATTTGTGGGACGGCAATTTTACGGGCAGCTTCAAATACTCGACGCGCACGAACTACGACCTCACGCGCGCCAAGCAAAGCATCACCGAGGCGCTTAATCAAGAAATCGGCTTCTCCCTCAGCTATAGTAAATCGGGCTTCGAGGCGCCTCTGTTCGGCGTGGCGCTCAAGAACGACATCGAGTTCTCGCTCGCCTACTCGATCTCCTCGAACAGCTCGGTGCGCTTCGATATGAACGACTTCACCGAGGAGGGAACGCCGCAGGACGGCACCGCCACCACCACGATCGAACCGCGCGTTAAATACGTGCTCAGCTCGCGCGTAACCCTGTCGGTCTTCTATAAACGCGTGGATATCGAGCCGGAGGGAAGCTCCACCATCCAGCCCTCGAGCCGGAACGAGGCGGGCGTGGACGTCAGGATTTCCATTCAGTAGCGAGCGCCGCCGAGTCGGTCAACGCCGCGTCGGGTCGGATTTCCTCGGCGAACCGTTCGAGCGTCTCCCGGTTGTTGAGCGAGAAGACGCACGTCTTAACGCCGAGCGCGCGATACCGTTCGACGAGCGCGCCGTCGGCGAAATTTTTCGGAACGCACACCCATCCCCCCGACTCCCGCAACGCCTCGCCCAACGCGCCCTCGACCGCGCCCGAGAGAACGTGCTCGTGATCGGTCGGTTTGGCGGCGCCCCGGTAGGCGTCGAAATCGAGGCGGTCGTAATCGTCGAAGTGGAATTGCGTTCGGAGCGCGCCGCGCGGGAGTTTCTGGAGAATCTCGGCGACGCGCGAGCCGACCGCGTGGAGGCCGAGCGTTTTCGCGAAGAACCGCGCCGCCCTATAGGCGCCTCGTCGCAGAGGTAGATGACTGAAGCAGAGCGGAAGCTCGGCGCGACGACGGCGCGCGTAGAGGAGCGTCTCGGGCTACCAGGAGACGAGCGTTACGTTCCTCGCGAGCCCCCGTCGGTCGATCGCCTCGAAGATCGCGTCCTCGTAGCCGAACTCTTTGACGTCGATCCACGCGACGGCGTCGGGCGCCTCGGCGGCGACGTCGAGATACTCGTCGAGCGTCGAGATCGGTTCGGAACCAAATCGGGGCGGCACGCGTTTCAATTCCTCCAAAGTAAGTTCGTCGATCCGCGCTTTCGAGCGGTAGCCCTCCGATAGGTCTTTATTATGATTGACGACGAGAACGCCGTCCTTCGAGGCGCGCACGTCGAACTCGAACTCGCGGACGCCCGCCTCGAGCGCGGCTTTCAGCCCTTTGAGCGAGGCGTCGCGGTCGTCGAAGCCGCGAAGGCGATGGGAAACGACGCGCATAGGTTTAAACTTTCTCTCGATTCTCGTATTTTGTAAGTTTTCAAACGTTAAGCGTTGGGCGAATTTATGACGTTACTCCGAGCAAAATGGCGGATGATCTTTTTAATCGCGCTGTCGATCGCGGCGGCGTCCGGCGTTTACGCGTTCGCGCTCGAGGAGCGGTGGGCGGCGACGGCGATCACGGCGTTTCTCCTCCTTCTTATCGTCAAGAAGGCGATCGATCAACATCGGTGGATCAAGCACCGCGAGGCGGCTCGCGCGTTCGGCGCCGACGAGGCGACCGCCGAGATCCTCCCCGCCGCGCCCGTCGTATGGTGCGGCTCGCGGAAGGCGCCCGAAGGCGCGCTGCTCTTGCACGGATTCAGCGCCTCGCCCGCGGAGTTCGCGCCCGTGACCGACAAACTCAAAGAACGCGACGTCCCCTTCTACGCCCCGACGCTGACGGGATTCGGAGTCGAGAGCTTGCACTTGTTGCGCGTCGTCCATTCGTCGGATTGGCTGCGCGACGCCCTCCGCGCCTACGACGTCGTCGCCTCCCGCGCCGAGCGCGTCCACGTCTTTGGCCATTCGATGGGAGCTATTATGGCGACGTTCGTCGCGCAACGCCGCACGGTCGATAAGCTCGTCCTCTCCGCGCCCTATCTTC
>WJMR01000299.1 GCA_014727845.1 Ignavibacteriales bacterium | reverse complement strand
GTTGATAACCGCGTTTTCCGTGAGGGTAAGGGTCACGGCGTCCGCGTCCAGCGCGGCGTTCGCGCCGTAGGGTATCGTAATTTTTTCGTTAACGTGTCCGAACGGGAACCCCGTCGCTACGGGCGCGCCGATGCCGCCGAGCCGATCGCGGACGACTTCCGCCACGGTGAAGCTGTTTTCATAGATGGAGGGATGACTCTTGTCGGGCACGCAGTTTCGGAAGACTCCGAGCGCCACGCCCTTTACGTAGTCGAACGCGCCCGCGAGCAGCAACTGCGAGAGCATCCGATCGACGCGGTAGGGATCCTCGCTCACCTCTTCGAGGTACACGATTTTGTCCTTAAAGTCGAACTCGAAGGGGGTGCCGACGAGCGAGGCGACGACGGAGAGATTGCCGCCCGCCAAGCGTCCCTCGGCTTTGCCGCCGACGACGGTCGTGCGTTTGTAGTTGTCCGCGTCGTCGCGGAGTTTCTTCAGATCGCGGTCGGGGTATGGGAATTCGTAGGTCGGTCGCGGATTCATCACGACGTCGCGAAAGCTTTGGACGGAGAACTCGTCGAAGGTGGAGATGCCGACGGGACCGTGGAAGGAGATGAGTCCGACGCGATCAAAGAGCGCGCCGTGCAAGGCGGTGACGTCGCTATAACCGATTAGCGGCTTCGGGTGTCTGCGGATAACCTCGTAATCAAGGCGTTCGAGCAAGCGGATGGCGCCGTAGCCGCCTCGGGCGCACCAGACGCCGAAGACGTCGTCGTCGGCGAACATTTCGTTAATGTCGTCGGCTCGGTCTTGATCGACGCCCGCGAAGTAGCCGCTCCGCTTGAGAAGATTTTTCCCGACCTTCACTTTGAAGCCCGCCGCTTCGAGGTTCTCGATCGATTCGGCGACGCCGTCCTCGGTGACGAATCCGCCCGGCGCGACCAGCCCGACAAGATCGCCCTCGCGTAAGCGCGGCGGTTTCACGACCCCGAGACCGCGCGTCTCGCGGCGTTTCGGCGTGTCCCCCGTTCCTCCCAATAGCGCGCCGCTCGCGCCCAATAAGGCGGCGGCGCCGAGAAATGTTCGTCTATCCATATCCACGTTCGCCTGTTTCTCCCTTACGTAAATTTACGCGATGCGCGTCGGGAAAGCAACCGCTAACCGAGGCGCTCGGCTTCGTCCCATAACAAGGAGTCGTATTCCTCCCGCGAGCGCGCGACGCGGACCTCCGCCCCGCTCACGATAATCTCCGGCGCTCGACGTCTGCCGTTATAGTTCGAGGACATCGTCATCCCGTAGGATCCCGCGGAGCATACCGCGAGATAGTCGCCGCGTCGGACTTCGCGAAGGCGGCGCCCCCTTCCGATGAAGTCCGCCGTCTCGCAGACGGGACCGACGACGTCGGTATCGAGGAAGTCGCGCTCGGGCGTTTGGGTAATCGGTTGCACGTGATGGTAGGCGCCGTAGAGCGCGGGTCGGAACAGTTCGGTCATCGCGCCGTCGGTTACCGCGACGGTCTTCGCGCCCGCCTTTTTCACGTAGAGGACCTTTACGCCGAGCGCGCCGCCGTTGGCGGTGAGGTAACGCCCCGGCTCGAAATAGACTTCGCACTCGAGGGGTTTGAGGATCGGGACGATTCGCTCGGCGAGCGCCTCGACGGGGAAGACGTCCTCGTTCTCGTAGCGTACGCCGTAGCCGCCGCCGAGATCGAGGTGTTCGAGGGGAACGCCCGCGTCGCGCAACTCGCGGAACGTCGCCGCCATCTTCTCGACCGTCTCGACGTAGGGTTCGACGCTCGATATCTGCGAGCCGATGTGCGTGTCGATCCCGACGAACTTCACCGCTTCGAGCGAGTCGTCGGCGTACATCCGACGCGCCTCCTCGGGCGAGACGCCGAACTTCCCCTCCTTCAACCCCGTGGTGATGTACGGGTGCGTTTTCGGATCGACGTCGGGGTTGACGCGGACGGCGACGGGCGCGACCTTTCCGAGCTCGCGCGCGATCTCGTTAACGGCGCGGAGCTCCTCGTACGACTCGACCTTGATCATCGCGAGATCGTCCTCGATTCCCCGTCGTATCTCCTCGTCGGTCTTCCCGACGCCCGTTAGCAACACGTCCTTCGGCGCGAGCCCCGCTTTGCGCGCGCGGAGATACTCGCCCATCGAGTTGACGTCCGCGCCCGCGCCAAGCTCCGCAAAGAGCTTGATCACGCTCAGGTTGAAGTTCGACTTAACGGCGTAGAAGATCCGATGCGGAATCTCGGCGAAGGCGGCGTCGAATTTCTTGTAGCGATCCACGAAATACCGCTCGCTATAGACGTAGGCGGGCGTTCCGTATTGTTCGAGTATCTCGCGAAAGGGAACCTCTTCGCAGTAAAGCTCGTTATCTCTGTAGGTGAAGTAGTCCGAGGGTAGGAACTCCATCTCGATCCCTTTATTTTTCGAAGCGCGTATATATAATAGTTTAAAAACGGAATGATAACGAACGGCGCGGCGGGGAACAACCTCGAAGCGCTACCACATTCGGTAGGGACGCGCATTTGAGGAGCTTTGAATAATCCGCGAAAATAGAGTACATTAACGGGTTTACGGGCGGGCGCGGCTCGCAGACGCAACCCAATGGAACGAAATCAACGGAACGACGGAATGTCCAAGGAAATCGAACGTCCGAACACGACCGCGTTGTGGCATACAAAAACCGCGGACGAAGCGATACGGGAAACGGCAAGCTCTCGCGAGGGGCTTACGAGCGAGGAGGCGAAGCGACGCCTCGAACGCTACGGCAAGAACGAGATCGGGGGGAAGGACGGCGTTAATCCGTGGCTCCTCCTTTGGGAACAGTTCAGCGACTTCATGATCGTCGTTCTCGTGATCGCGGCTATCGTCGCGGCGAGCGTGGGGGACGTGGTCGAGGCGATCGCCATTCTCGTCATCGTCGTGTTGGCGGGCGTGCTGGGGTTCCTGCAGGAATACCGCGCCGGCAAGGCGATCGAGTCCCTCAAGAAGATGGCGTCTCCGAAGGCGAGCGTGTTGCGCGACGGCAAGGAGATCGCCGTGCCGAGCGATCAAATCGTGCCGGGCGACGTGCTGATCATCCACACGGGCGACCGGGTTGCGGCGGACGCGCGGTTGATCGAGGCGAAGAATTTGAAGACCGACGAGGCGGCGCTTACGGGCGAGTCGCTCCCGGTCGAGAAAACCGTCGAGCCGCTTCCCGACAAAGAGGCGTCGGTCGGCGATCGGAAGAATATGCTCTATATGGGGTCGGCGTCCTCCTACGGCAAAGGAGCGGCGGTGGTGACGGCGACGGGAATGCAAACCGAGTTCGGCAAGATCGCGGACCTGTTGCAATCGGCCGAGAAACGCAAAACGCCGTTGCAAGAAAACCTCGACGCGCTCGGCAGGAAACTCGGCGTATTTTCCATCGCGCTCGCGGCGGTCATCTCGGTCGTCGGGTTGCTTCAGGGCTACACGTTCGTCGAGATGTTCATCTGGGGCGTGGCGTTGGCGGTCGGCATCATCCCCGAGGCGTTGCCCGCGGTCGTCACCATCTCGTTGGCGCTCGGCGTTCGGCGGATGGTGAAGCGGCGCGCGCTCGTGCGGAAACTCCCCGCCGTCGAAACGCTCGGCGCCACAAGAATCATCTGCTCCGATAAGACGGGCACGCTCACGAAAGACGAAATGACGGCGCGGAAAATCTACGCGGGCGGGGACGTGTACGTCGTCGAGGGCGCGGGCTATAAACCCGAAGGCGCCATTAAGCTTGCCGGCAAGTCGATCTCCCTCGCCGAGCACGAGGATCTCCGTCTCCTGCTCGAAGGCGGCGCGCTCTGTAGCGACACGAAATTGACGAACGAGAAGGAGTGGGACATCGTCGGCGATCCGACCGAAGGCGCCGTTATCGTCGCCGCGGAAAAGGCGGGCGTTTCCGTCGAAGAATTGCGCAAGAGCCGACCCCGCGCGGACGAGGTTCCCTTCAGCTCCGAGCGGAAGATGATGACGACGATCAACGAGACGCCCGACGGGAGAATCGCCTACGCCAAGGGCGCGCCGGAGGTGGTGCTCGATAAGTGTTCGACGTGGAATTACCGCGGCGACGCCGTGCCCCTCGACGCCGGCGCGCGCGAACAGATTATGGCGCAAGCCGAGGCGATGGGCGCGGACGCGCTACGCGTTCTCGGATTCGCCTATCGCAAAGCCGCCGAGGGGGACGCCGAGAACTCCGAAAAAGATATGGTGTTCGCGGGGCTCGTCGGTATGATCGATCCGCCGCGACCCGAGGCCATCGAAGCCATTAAGGTGTGCGAACGCGCGGGCATAAAACCCGTGATGATCACGGGCGATCACAAGATCACCGCCGTCGCCGTCGCGAAGGAGCTGGGCGTCCTCAAGGGCGGAGACGCGATTTCCGGCGCCGAGCTTGAACGGATGTCCGAAGAAGAGTTCGAGCGACGCGCCAACCATACCGAGGTCTTCGCGCGCATCTCCCCCGAGCATAAGCTGAAAATCGTGGACGCGCTGATGCGCAAGGATAACGTCGTCGCGATGACGGGCGACGGCGTGAACGACGCGCCCGCGCTGAAGAAAGCCGACATCGGCGTGGCGATGGGAATCACGGGCACCGACGTCTCCAAAGAGGCGGCCGATATGATTCTTACCGACGACAACTTCGCCTCCATCGTCTCCGCCGTCGAGGAAGGGCGCGGCATCTTCGAGAACATCCGCAAGTATCTCGTCTTCCTCCTCTCGGGCAATATGGGCACCGTCTTCGGATTGATCGCGACGCTCTTCGCGGGTCTTCCGTTGCCGCTCTACGCCGTGCACATCCTGTTCATCAATTTTATTATGGACGGCTTGATCGCCATCGCGCTCGGCGTGGAGCCCCCCGAACCGGGCATTATGGATAAGCGCCCGAGGAACGTGAAGGAGGGTATCCTCAACCCGCCCTCGCTTTGGTATATCGGGCTGATCGGTTTGTGGATCGGCGCGATCACGTTCGGCGTCTTCGCGTGGCATATCGGATTCGACTCCAAGCCGCCCGCGGACGTGGAAGCCGAGGCGGTGACGCTCTTCTTCCTTACGCTTATTTTCGCGCGGCTCTTCAACGGCTTCAGCTGCCGCTCGCCGTATCAGTCGTCGTTCAAGCTCGGATTCTTTTCCAACCCCGCGCTGCTCGTCTCCTCGTTCGTCTCGTTGGCGTTGACCGTCGCCGTGAGCTACTTCGCCTTTATGCAAGAGGTGATGCAGCTCGTATGGCTCAAGGGCGAGCTCTGGCTAATCGCCGCCGGCACGGCGTTCTCCCTTTTCATCGTCGTGGAGGTTTGGAAACTGTTACGCAAGGAACCGAGAAGATAATCCGTCAACGTTTCTCGTCGGAGGAGCAAGGGGCGGCGGGCTCGCCGTCCCTCCCCGACGCTCTCCCCGTTCCCCTTCCCGCATAAGACCAATCCCGGTTGCGCGTTTCCACTCCCGCATAAAAAAACCGGCTCCGGGCGAACCCGAAGCCGGTTTTTTTATGCGGGAGTGG
>WJMR01000298.1 GCA_014727845.1 Ignavibacteriales bacterium | reverse complement strand
CTGTTCTGTGGCTTCAGTCGGGAGCGTCCACGGGTAGGAAGTGTCGGTCGCCGCGACGGTCGCCACTTCGGTCCAGGCGCCGCCGTCATCGGACGAGTAAGCGATTTCGATGCTGTCGATGTTAGCGCTCGTCCAGCGGATACTTCGCTCGGTTCCGATTTCCCACACCTCGCCGCCGTTGGGGAGAGGAGCGTCACGCCGCGCGCGTAGATCGTAAACGTCGAGTCTGATTGATCGAAGACAGTCGCGTTGGCGTTGTCGGTAACGCGCGCGAGGACGCCGGTGCTCGCTTCAGTCGGGAGCGTCCACGAGTAGGCGGCGTCGGCGGCGGCGACAGTCCTGAGATGCGTCCACGTAGTGCCGCTATCCACCGAATAGGCGACCTTGACTTGGCTGATGTTCTGGCTCGTCCATTGCACGGTTTGCTCGCTTCCAATCTCCCACATCTCGCCGCCATCGGGGGAGAGGAGCGTTAACGACTTCTCGAAGACGGTAAACGTCGCGTCGGATTGATCCGAGACGCTCGGATCGGAGACGTCGGTAAGGCGCGCGAGCGCTTGAGTCGTCGGCTCGGTCGGGAGCGTCCACACATAGAAATTATCGGAAGCCGCGACGGTCGCGATTTCCTCCCAAGCGCCGCCGTTATCCGACGAGTACTCGATGAGGACACTGTCGACAAACTCGCTCGTCCAAGACACGGATCGCTCGCTTCCGATTTCCCATGCCTCGCCGCCGTTGGGGGACGTGACGGTCAACGACTTCGCGAGAATGGCAAACGCCGCGTCGGATTGATCCGAGACGCTCGGGTTGGAGGCGTCGGAGACGCGGACGAGGGCGTCGGACGTCCCGACGTTGGGAACCGTCCACGGATAGCTCCCCCACGCCGCACTCACGTTCGAGGCGAAGGTGGTCCACGAGGAGCCGCCGTTGGTCGAGTACTCGAGGTCGACGAAATCCACTGCCGCGCTTCGCCATGTGACGAGCGCCGTGCCGAAGACCGACTCTCCGCCGTTGGGAGTCGTAACCGTTATCGGGGGAGTAAGCGGGGCGTCCGAGACGTTTTCGTACCACGCGATTTTGTCGTCCGCGCTCGACGCGGAAAGGACGTCTTGGTCTCCGTCGCCGTCGAGGTCGGCGGCGTACACCGAGCGAGCCCAATCGGCGTTCGCGTTTATCGCAGGATAAGCGAGGAACGTCCCGCTCCCGTCGTTTTCGTACCACGCGATTTTGTCGTCGTCACGCGACGCGGAGAGGACGTCTTTGTCTCCGTCGCCGTCGAGATCGGCGGCGCAAACCGAAGTCGCGTAGTCGGCGTCTGTCGTTATGACTTGCTGCGCGCCGAAGTTCTCGTTTCCGTCGTTTACATACCACGCGATTTTGTCGTCTCCGCTCGACGCCGAGAGGACGTCTTGATCGCCGTCCCCGTCTATATCCGCGGCGTACACCGAATACGCGGCGTCGGCGTCCGTCGTTATAACTTGTTGGGCGCCGAAGGATCCGGCTCCGTCGTTTTCGTACCACGCGATTTTATCGTCGGTGAGAGACGCCGAGAGAACGTCGTAATCCCCGTCGCCGTCGAGGTCGGCGGCGAAGACCGAGCGCGCGGCGTCGGCGTTTGTGGTTATAATTTGTTGGGCGCTGAAGTTTCCGCCCCCGTCGTTTTCGTACCACGCTATCTTATCGTCGGACGAGGAAGCGGAGAGAACGTCTTGGTCACCGTCGCCGTCGAGGTCGGCGGCGAACACGTCGGTCGGTCCGTCCGCGCTAGTGGCGATCACTTGTTGGGGACTGAAGCTCCCGCCCCCGTAATTTTTGTACCACGCGATTTTATCATCCGAGCTCGACGCCGAGAGGACGTCGAAATCGCCGTCGCCGTCGAGATCGGCTCTATGAACCGACGTCGCGTAATCGGCGGCCGTGGTGACGATTTGTTCGTCGCCAAACAGCGGGTCCACAATCCGAAAGTGCGCGTCGGAGGGATCTATGGTTCCGTCCGAGGCGTCTCTTACTCGTACGAGGGCTTCGTTCGTCGCTTCGGCGGGAACGGTCCACGCGTAGCCCGTGTCGGTGGCCGGCAAATTCACGATTTTTTTCCAAACGCCGCCGCCGTTCGTCGAGTAGTCGATCCAAACGTTTGCGACGAAATCGCTCGTCCAGCGGATAATCTGCACGCTTCCGATTTCCCACATCTCGCCGCCGTTCGGCGTCAGGAGCGTAACGGTGGGACCGAGGAGAGTAAACGTCGCGTCGCTCGCGTCGTTAACCGACCCGTTCGAGGCGTCCGAAACGCGAACTTTCGCGTCGGACGTTCCGGCGCCCCCGGGGGTCGTCCACGGATAGCTCCCCCACGCCGCGCTCACGTTCGAGGCGATGGTCGTCCACGTCGAGCCGCCGTTGGTCGAGTATTCGATATCGACGAACTCGACCGCGGCGCTCTCCCACGTTACGATCGCCGCGTCGCCGATCTCCTCTCCGCCGTTGGGAAAGACGACCGTTATCGGCGGCGTAAGCGAGACGTCGGAGTTGTTTTCATACCACGCGATTTTGTCGTCTCCGCTCGACGCCGAGAGGACGTCTTGATCGCCGTCGCCGTCGAAGTCGGCGGCGTGAACCGATTGCGCTCCGAGGGCGCTTGTGGTGATTACTTGTTGCGCGCCGAAGTTTCCGCTTCCGTCGTTTACATAGCATGCGATAGTATTGTCGTTCCAAGATGCCGAGAGGACGTCTTGATCCCCGTCGCCGTCGAGGTCGGCGGCGTACACCGAAGTAGCGATGTCCGCGGCGTCGGAAACAATCTGTTGCGCGCCGAAATTTCCGCTCCCGTCGTTTTCATACCACGCTACTTTGTCGTCGTTCCCGGACGCCGAAAGAACGTCGTAATCCCCGTCGCCGTCGAGGTCGGCGGCGTACACCGAATACGCGAGGTCGGCGTTTGTGGTGATTACTTGCTGGGCGCCGAAGCCGCCGTTTCCGTCGTTTTCATACCACGCAATTTTGTCGTCGTCGTACGACGTGCAGAGAGCGTCGTAATCGCCGTCTCCGTCGAGGTCGGCGGAAAAAGCGTCGCGCGCCCCGGTCACGCTCGAAGCAACGACTT
>WJMR01000297.1 GCA_014727845.1 Ignavibacteriales bacterium | reverse complement strand
GCGATGAACGCCGCCGCGAGTATCGACGCCAGGTAGCCGTACTCTTCCGTCGTAGCGCGACGCGCCAACGCGATTTGGAAAAGCGCGTAACTCGCCCGCTCGACGGCGCTCGCGAGCAGAATGTATTTGCCGTCGCGGATCGTTCCAAGGAGACGACGCGCGACGTTGTTATGCGTCATACAAGCATCATCGAGTTGGCGGAATTTGACGATAGACTAATTTGGATGAATTATATGGGTTATGCGGCGTATTAATTAACAATAAAGTATAATGCGCGACGCTTGCGCGACAATTCCGAATAATAACAATCATTTTCTTGAAATACCCTCGTCATTACGTTATTTTTAAAACTTGTATTATTCAGAAGAGCGGTAGTAGATGAAATCTAAAAGAGCCATTGGCGTATGCGTCGGCGCTTCGAGCGTCTCCCTTGTGGAGTTGACCGGCGACCCCGACAATTATAAACTCGTCCGCGCGGAAAACCGATCTCACGACGGGGCGCCGAAGAAAGCGATCGAGGAGTTATTCGCGAGCGAGGATTTTTCCGACGCGTCGTTCGTGGCGACAGGTAAAAAGTTTAAGGATCTCCTGAACGCGCGGACGATCCCCGAACCGGAAGCGGTCGAAACGGCGGCGCGACGGCTCGGGTACGCGGGCGACCGGGATTGCGTCCTCAGTATGGGCGCGGAGAATTTCTTCGTCTATTCGCTTCAATCCGACGGCGGCGTGGACAACGTCTTCGCGGGCAACAAGTGCGCGTCCGGAACGGGCGAATTTTTCCTGCAGCAAATCGGTCGGATGAACTTAACGGTCGAGGAGGCGACGGAGACGGCCGCGGGTCAGGAGCCGCATCACGTCTCCGGGCGGTGCAGCGTTTTTTGTAAGAGCGACTGCACGCACGCGCTGAACAAGGGCGTCCCGAAACCGCAAGTGGTCTCGGGCTTAAATAAGATGATCGCGGAGAAGGCGGTCGAGTTGCTCTCGAAGCGGGAGAACCGGAAGCCGTTGGCGATCGGCGGCGTGACGCGAAACACGGGCACGGTGGATTTTATCCGCGACTTATACCCCGACCTCGTGGTGCCCGAGGAGGCGCTCTACTTTGAGGCGTACGGCGCGGCGCTCGTCGCGGCGCAAGGCGACCACCGCCTCGACGTCGAAAATCCTTTCCAAGAACGCAAGAATATTTTTCCGACGCTCCCCTCGCTCGACGAGAACGCGGAGAACGTCGAGTTCAAGACGATTCAACACGCCGAAGCGCGTCCCGGCGAAGTCGCCCTGCTCGGTCTCGACGTCGGTTCGACGACGACGAAGGCGGTCGTCATACGCGTCGAGGACAAGGCGCTGCTCGCGTCGGTCTATCTGCGAACCAACGGCGATCCCGTCGGCGCCTCGCGCGCGTGTTATCGCGAGATTAAGCGCCGGCTCCCCGACGACGTAAAGATCGTCGGGTTGGGCACGACCGGATCGGGACGGCAGGTGGCGGGCTTGCACGCCTTCACCGAGGGCGTCATCAACGAGATCATCGCGCACGCCGCCGCCGCCGCCCACTTCGATCCGAACGTTGACACGATCTTTGAAATTGGCGGTCAGGACGCGAAGTACACGTTCCTCACGAACGGCGTCGCGAGCGACTACGCGATGAACGAGGCGTGCTCCGCGGGAACGGGTTCGTTCCTCGAGGAAGCGGCGAAAGAGTCGTTGCGGATCGACTACCGCGACATCGCCGACATCGCCGTGACCGCCGAGAAGCCGATCAACTTTAACGATCAGTGCTCCGCCTTCATTTCCAGCGACGTGAAGACGGCGTTGCAGAACGGCTACGAGACGAACGACGTCGTCGCCGGGTTGGTCTATTCTATTTGTATGAACTACGTCAACCGGGTGAAGGGGCAACGCGAGACCGGAGAGGTCGTCTTTATGCAGGGCGGCGTGTGCTACAACCGCGCCGTGCCGATCGCGATGGCGCGCCTGACGGGCAAGAAGATTATCGTGCCGCCCGAGCCGGGATTGATGGGCGCCTACGGCGTGGCGCTCGAAGTCGGCAAGCGAATCGACCTCGGTCTATTGGAGCGCGGCGACTTCCGACTCGACGAGCTGATCGAGCGGGACTTCAAGCGCGTCTCGAGTTTCATCTGCCCCGGCGGCGCCGAGAAGTGCGACTTGAAATGCGACATCTCGATGATCGAGATCGACGGGAAGCGGTACCCGTTCGGCGGCGCGTGCAACAAATACGACAACATCCGCTTCGACAAAAAGACGGAGAAGAAACGCGACGTCAATTTCGTCGAGCGTCGGCAGAAGATGGTCTTCGAGGAATTCGTCCGCCTGCCCAAAGCCGACGGACCGACGATGGCGATGCCGAAGAGCTTCCTCACGAACACGCTCTATCCGTTCTATCATCACTTCTTCACGAAGCTCGGTTTCCGCGTCGAGTTGGAGAACGAGGTCGATCAAGAGGGCGTCGATAAGATCGAGTCGGCGTTTTGCTACCCCGCCGAGATCGCGCACGGCTTGTTCTATAGCATACTCAAGAAAAAGCCGGATTATATTTTCCTTCCGCACATTATGAACATGACCAACCCCGACGACTTCGAGCATAACAAGGCGTGCGTGTTGGTGCAAACGGAACCGTACTATTTGCGTACGACCTTCCGCGAAGAACTCGATTCGGAAATCCTCGCGCCCCTCTTGAGCTTTAGCGAGTCGAAGCCAAAAGTGTTCGAGGCAATGTGGTCGGAACTCAAGAAGACGGGCGTCAACAAATCCGAGGCGAAGACGGCGTTCCTCGAGGCGTACGATCTTCTCGAAGAGATGTACGCGGCGTTTCGCAAACTCGGCGAGGAGGCGTTGGAGCGCGTGGAGTCCGAGCCGGACACCTTCGCGATCGTCGCTTTCGGACGGGCGTACAACACGTTCGCGCGCGAGGCGAACATGGGAATCCCCCGCAAGCTCGCGTCGAAGAATCTCGTCGTGATTCCGCACGACATCCTGCCGAGCGAGAAGCTGGAGACGTACGACCATATGTATTGGAACAGCGGGCACCTGATAACGCGCAACGCCCGTTTCGTCCGGGCGCATCGTCAACTCTTCGGCGTGTTCGTCACTAATTTCTCGTGCGGGCCCGACTCGTTCGTCGTTCCGTTCTTCCGTCGCATTATGGGCAAGAAACCCTCGCTGACGCTGGAGCTGGACAGCCACTCCGCGGACGTCGGCGTTGACACGCGGATCGAGGCGGCGCTGGATATTATCCGCAACTACCGCGAGCTTGTCGGCGACGCACCGCCGCCGGAGCGTCCGACGCGCAAGCCGCTCGAGTTCGTCACACTCGCCAACGGCGAGAGTTTCATCGAGGACGACGAGGGAAATCGCTATCTACTGAACGACCCCGACGTCGAGATGTTGATCCCCTCGATGGGTTCGCACTCCTCCGAGGCGTTCGCGGCGCTCTTCCGTTCGATGGGCGTCAACGCCCGAGCTTTGCCCGTCCCCGACTTCGAAACGTTGCAAACGGGCAAGGGTCACGCGACGGGGAAGGAGTGTCTCCCCTACATCCTCACGACGGGTTCGCTTCTGGAATACGCGAAGAAGCGAAACGGAAACGGCAAGAAAGCGCTCTTCTTCATGCCGAACGGATACGGGCCATGTCGGCAGGGACTCTACTACGTCGCGATGAAGAACGTCCTGAAGGATATGAATTACTCGCAGTTTGGCGTGATGTCGCTAAACGACGAGACCTCGTTCCGAGAGTTGGGCGACGATTTCCACAAGAAAGGTTGGCTCGCTTTGTCGATCGCCGACGTCGTCATCGATATGCGCAACGCCCTTCTCGCGTTGGCGGTCGATCGCGACGCCGCGTTGGAGACGTTCGATAACGAGTGGGCGGACGTTCTCGTCGCGATGGAGCGCGGCAATCAAGACGGTATCTTCGCGGCGCTCGAGGTCTTCGCCGAGAACCTGAGAGTTCTGCCTCTCAAGATGCCGCTGTCGGAGGCGAAGGTCGTCTCCCTTATCGGGGAGATATACGTGCGTCGCGAGGAATATTCGCGTCTGGACTTGATGACCACCCTCGCCGATCGCGGATTCGTCGTGCGCACCGCGCCGATCACCGAATACGTGTACTACACGAACCACTTAATTAAGAACCGGCTCACTTCCTCGCCGCCGACCTTGAAGGAGCGCTTGGCGATCTCGATTAAGGACAAGTATCAAGTGATGATCGAGCGGCGTGTGAAGCGAACGTTGGCAAAATCCGGCTTAAGTTTCGACGACCTCATTAACGTCGGCGAGACGTTCGAGAAGGCCTCGCACCTTATGCCGCCCGCCCTGCAAGGCGAGTCGATCCTAACGACGGGCTTGGCGTTGCGGGAAATCCTCGACGAAGCGTGCGGCGTGATTTCGATCGGTCCGTTCAACTGTATGCCCGGTCGATTCACCGAGGCGATACTCAACAAGGAGATGACGATGGCGGGTAAAGTGCGCTCCAATCAAGGACGCGTGAACGGCTACCCGAAGGATATCGACAGTCTCCCGTTCCTCTACCTCGAGACCGACGGAAGCGCGTATCCACAGATTGCGCAGTCGAAGCTCGAAGTATTTATGATGCGCGCCGAGCAGGTGCACAAGAAGTTGCGCCGCGCCGAGAGCGTCCTTTAAGAATTAGTCGGCGTCGTCGCGTTGAAGAAACGCGGCGACGTCGGCGACGTTCGTACCCGTCGCGCCCGTTACGATAAGATCCCCGAGCGCGCGGAAGAAACTCGCCGAATCGTTGTTCTCGAGAGAAGCCCGCCAATCCATTCCCTCGCGCGCCGCGCGCGTTAAGGTGAGCGCGTCCGTCGTCGCGCCGGCCGCGCCGCTCGATCCGTCGTCCCCGTCCGTGCCCGCGCAGAACAGAAGCGCGCCGTCGAGCGCCGAGATCGTCGCCGAGGCGCCGAGACAGAATTCCGTCGCCCGCCCCCCTACGCCGCCTCCTCGAATCGTTACGGTCGTTTCGCCGCCCGCGATACGGCAATACGTTCCCTTCGATTCCCGCGCCGCCTCTTTAATGAACGCCCGCGCCGCCTCTTTCGCCTCGCCTTCGAGCGGAACGTTTTGGATGGACGTCTCGTAGCCCAATCGCTCCGCCTCTTTCGCCATCGCCGCGAGCGCGAGTCGGTTGTTGGCGACGATAACATTATCAACTCGCGCGTCGGCGCGTTCGCTCTCTTGCGTATGCTCCAACGTCGCTCGTAAGGATTCCGGAAGCTTGTCGAGTAGCGCGTATTTTTTAAGAACGGCGAGCGCGTCTTTTCCGTTGGATGTTTCCGGCGCGGTGAGCCCCGAACCGATCACGTCTATCGGATCGCCGACGACGTCGGAGACGACGAGGGAGAGGACGCGCGCGGGCGCGGCGATCGTCGCCAATCCGCCGCCCTTGAGACGCGACAACGATTTCCGAACGGCGTTCAACTCTCTGATGTCGGCTCCCGATTTTTGTAACGCTTCGGTTAATGCGCGTTTTTGTTCGAGCGTCGCGCCTTCACTAGGCGCGGGAAGCAGCGCCGACGCGCCGCCCGTGAGTAGTACGACGAGGAGATCGTTCTCCCCCGCCGCTTCGGTTATTCGCTCGACTTCTCTCGCCGCCGCCGCGCCCCGTTCGTCGGGCGTCGGATGACTCGCCTCGCGGATAGCCACGCGCGTCAACGGTTTGGCGAATCCCTCCTTCGCGACGACGACCCCCTCGGCGATGCGTTCGCCCAACAGGCGCTCGACGACTCTCGCCATCGGCGCGACCGCCTTCCCCGCTCCGACGACGAACACGCGATCTACGCGGTCCAACTCGACGACGGCTCGTTCGCCCTTCACGCCTCTCGCGACGAGCGTCGTCTCCTCGAGCGTCAACGCCCGCTCGACCGCGCGATCCGCCCGGACGGCGTGGACGGCGGCGTCGAGTAACGCGCGGGCGTCCTCGCGGAGCGTTCGATATGTTTCGTCCGACTTTGCCATCGATTTAAAATACAAAAAGCGCCGAACGATCCGTCCGACGCTTCCGTAATCCTTGCGACTTCCTTCTACTGCGGCGCGTCCGCCGTATATTTCTTTTCCACTTCGCCCGCGTCGATTTTGGAATCGAGCGCGTCGTCGCCCGAGATCGTCTTCGCGAGGGACATCCCGTCCAAGCCGTGATAGTCGAGAACTTCCCACGGCGTGCCGCACTCGGGATAATCGTAAATCCCGAGCTTCCGAAATTTCCGATCGCCGAGGGCGTCGTTCTCGTTGAGCGAGTTGAGGAGCCAATCGCCCAATCCGCCGACGACCGAATGATCCTCGACGACGAAGATGTTTTTATACGGCTTGACCGTCTCGGCGAGCCACTCGGCGTTGGGGCGGTTAAGCCATGGCATATTAACGACCTTCAAGCCGAAGCCGACCTCCTTAAGATAGCGGGACGCCAACAGCGCCTCGTGCAACATGACGGGACCGTATCCGACGAGGAGCGCGTCGTCGCCGTCGGTCAAGGCGGTTCCATGTCCAACCTTGAGTTCGTAGTCGTCGGGCAGTTGGATGGTCTCGGGCGAGGGACCGATGTTGAGCCGCATCATGCAATTCTCTTTGGCTTCGACGACGCAGTATTCCGTCAGCGCTTTCGCCTCGACGCCGTTGCAGGGCTGGACAATCGTCACATTCGGCAAGGCGCCGAAGAGGGAGATGTCTCGAACGCTCTGGTGGGACTTACCCGGGCCGGCGGGAATCAAACCGGCGTAGTGGCACGTCCAGATTATCTTCGTCCCCTCGCCGGCGTTGTTGTAGATCTGCTCGTTGGCGCGCGCCGCGAGGAAGCTCGCGAACGTGTTGACGACGGGGACGATCCCCATTAACGCCAAGCCCCCCGCGGTAGAAGCCATATCCTGCTCGGCGATGCCGTTCTCGATAAAGCGGTCGGGATAAGCGTACTCGAAGTCGCGCAGCTTGCAATCGGCGGAAAGGTCGCCGTCCATCACCATGAACCGGTCGTGCGTTTTCGCAAGCTCCACAAGCGCGTCGCCGTAGTGTTGCGCGACGAACTCCTTGGTCGCCTTCGACGAGGTCTTCGCCTCGATCTCGAATTCGGGCGCGTCAATCGGCTCGACGCCGAGTTTCTCGGCGAGCGCGACGATCGTTTTACGAAGCTCCACCAACCCTTTGTAGAAGTGATCGTCGTCCGGCGCGCCCGCGTGCCATTTGTAGTAGGCGCGTCCGCTCGCGTCGGTGACGGGGTCCTCCATAAAGGAGACGCCCTTGCCCTTGACGGTGTCGGCGATGATCAAGCTCGGGCGCTCGTCGGAGTCGGCGGCTTTGATCGAGTCGCGCAACGCGGCGTAGTCGTGTCCGTTGACGCGTTGCACGTGCCAACCGAACGCCTCGGCTTTGGCGCGGATATCCTCGATGTTGTTGACGTCTTTAACGAGCATATCGGTTTGGTATTTATTATGGTCGATGATCGCCGTGATGTTGGAAACCTTTTGGTGCGCCGCGGCTTGCAACGACTCGAAGATCTGCCCTTCCTGCCACTCGCCGTCGCCCGTCATCACGAAAACGCGTCCGCCCGCTTTTTTGTAGTTCTTCGCGATCGCGAACCCCTTCGCTTTGGAGATCCCCATACCGAGCGAGCCCGTGCTGGATTCCACGCCTTCGATGCGCGCCTCGGGATGGCCGTCCAACCCGTGCAGTCGGCGGAGCATAAGCAGCTTTTCTTCCGACACCACGCCGAGCGCGTAGAGGAGCGAGTAGAATCCGGGAACGTCGTGCCCTTTGGAGGAGAAGTAAACGTCGCGGTCGTCGGAGTCGAAGCCGACGTCGAGAACGTTCATCTCTTCGAGGTAGAGGTACGTAATGATATCCGCCGCGCTGAAGCTCGAGCCGAGGTGTCCCGACCCCGCCTTTTTCACGGCAACTAACGCGTTGTAGCGGCACATCGCCGCGAAGAGTTCCAGACGCGTCGCCCAATCCCCTCCGGCGGCGCGGGCTTTGTCAAATTCTTGTTTTCGGATGATCCGAAACGACATATCTCGCTCCATCAATTTTCGGTAATAAGTTTATCCAAAGGTATCTTTAAAATTTACGCCATTCTCTTCCCAAACGAAAACGCCGCCATCGACTTAACCTCTTGTTAACACCGGCGCGTCTCCCCTTCCGGATTCATCCCGCTTATCTTTTTCGTATATTTGGGGTTTCTTAAAACGAAGCCGAAGGACCTATGAGCGAAGCAAGGAAAGCCCCGACGTTCGGAAACGAGATCGAAATTCTCGACAAGATCTATCTCGACTTGGTGGAGGGAATCCACGAAAAGCCCGACCCGAACGACGTCGAGAAGATGCGAATATATATTGATAATATGTACGCGGTGATTAACCGCGCCGTTCTCAACGTAAAGGAAGTAAAGAACGGGCTTGAGCGCGGCGAGAAACTCATCCACGAAACGTGGAATCCGCCGGCGTAACGCCCGCTCGACAAGTACGTTATCGAAAACTAACCATCGACGGTTGCCGTGAAAGATAAGTATATCACCATCCTCGCCGTTGTCGCGCTCGTAGTCGCAATGTTCGTGATACTCGACGACAACTCGGACAACGACGCCTACGCCGACCGCGCGGCCGAACGCGCGCAAGCCACCGACGAACTCCACCGCGAACGACACAACATCATCACGCGCACCGTCGCCGAGTCGAGCCCCGCCGTGGTGGGCGTGAACGTCACGAAGATCCGACAATATCGCGATCCGTTCATTCCCTCGCCGTTCTATAACGACCCGTTTTTCCAACGCTATTTCGGCGAGCGCTCGTACACCCAACGCGTCGAGAGTCTCGGGTCGGGATTTATCGTTTCGCCGGACGGCTACATCGTCACCAACGATCACGTCGCGGGCGCGGCGGTCGAGATCGTCGTTACGCTGACCGACGGCAGGCACCTCGAGGCGAAGATTGTCGGCACGGATCCCGTCTCCGACATCACCCTCCTTAAGGTTGACGAAACGGGCTTGCCGCACTTATCGTTCGGCGACTCCGACGACGTCATCATCGGCGAGTGGGTCGTGGCGCTCGGCAATCCGTTCGGACTCTTCGAGGTCAACGAGAAACCGACGGTGACCGTCGGCGTGGTGAGCGCGACCGATATGAATCTCGAACCGGTCGATCGTCGCTACTACATCGATATGATTCAGACGGACGCGGCGATCAACGGCGGCAACAGCGGCGGACCGCTCGTCAACAGCGTCGGAGAAGTAGTCGGGATGAACACGATCATCTACACGTCCGGAAACTCGCGCGGCAGCATCGGTCTCGGTTTCGCCATCCCGATAAATAAAGTGAAACGCGTGATCGAGGAGCTAAAAGAGAAGGGCGAGATCGATCGGAATTTTTACACGGGTATGGCGGTGCAGAACATCGACGACGAAGTGATGAACTACTTCAAACTCGAATCGTCCAAGGGCGTCATCGTCACGCGCATCGTTCGCGATTCGCCCGCCGCCGACGCGGGTCTCGAACCGGGAGACGTCATCGTCGAGCTGGGCGGCTACCGCGTGAACAATCAACAAACGCTCCTC
>WJMR01000296.1 GCA_014727845.1 Ignavibacteriales bacterium | reverse complement strand
GTTCTCCGCGGAATGCCTTGTGCGCTCTGTCACAGCTATCCGCGCCGCTATTGCGCCGCCGAGTCGAGCGGCGTATATTCGTTTATTCCGGTTCCACCGCTCGGGGTTAATACTCTAATCGTCAAATAGAAAACAACGGCGCGCCGCATGGTGAAGTGTCGCGTCGCGTTTCGCGTTTCCGCGATCATAGGGCGTATTGTATTGATCGCGCGACGACGTCGCCTTTTCTTTCGACGATAATCCCGAACACCCCAAACTAAAACGGACGCGCGCGAGCGCGTCACAAAATTACGGCGACGATTAGGCGCGAGTCGGCTTTTCGTCGCGTATCGCAACAGTATTAGTTTTGGGAGGAAATATGCGACGGGTTATTGCACATTTCGGAATTCCACTCCTCGCGCTGGCGACGCTCGTAGTAACGGGACGCGCCGAAGCGCAATCTTTTGGAGCCGAACAAGAGATCTATTCCGGCGCCGACGGCGCGGTTGACGTCTTTGCGATTGACGTGGATAACGACGGCGATCAAGACGTGCTAACGGCGTCCCAAAAGGATAATAGGATCCTCTGTTTTAAAAACGGGGGCGGCGGATTTTTCGGAGCGCCGTCCGTTATTTCCTCCTCCGCCGACGGCGCGCACGCGGTCTTCGCCGCCGATCTCGACGGCGACGGTTACGCCGACGCGCTTTCGGCGTCGATGAACGACGATAAAATCGCATGGTATCGCGGCGCCGGCGACGCAACCTTCGCATCCGAAATCGTAATCGACGACAAGCTCAACGGCGCGTCCGACGTTTTCGCCGCCGACCTCGACGACGACGGCGATATCGACGTGCTCGCGACGTCCTACAGCGACGATGAAGTCGTGTGGTATGAAAACGACGGAACCGGAAACTTCGGCTCCGAGCAAGTGATTACGACCGCCTCCGACGGCGCGTACGCCGTTTACGCCGCGGATTTTGACGGCGATTTCGATCTCGACGTCGCGGTCGCCTCCTCTCTGGACAACACGCTCTCGATATTTCTCAACACCGACGGCGCGGGATCGTTCGGAGTCGAAAAGCAAATTACCTCCACGTTTCTCGGCGCTTGCGACGTCCGCGCTTCCGATCTCGATTTGGACGGCGACGCCGACTTACTCGCCGTCGGCAAAGACGCGGACGAAGTTGCCGCATTCGCCAACGACGGTGCCGCCTCTTTTTCCCCCAAGGTATCAGTCTTCACGCCTACCGAGCCGTATAAGGTGTTCGCCGCGGATCTGGATTCCGACGGAGACGAGGATATTCTTTCGGCTTCTTATACGGACGACGACGTGTATTGGGCGGAGAATTTAGGGAGCGGATCGTTCGGAACGGCTACGAAAATATCCGGCGGCGTCATCGGTCCGCGCGGCATATTCGCCGCCGATCTCGACGGCGACGGCGGTCTCGATCCGATCGCGACGTCGTACGACGACGATAAAATCTATTGGTTGGAGAACCTTTCGTCGGTCAACCTGCTCGTAATCGCGCCGAACGGGGGCGAAACGTGGAGTTACGACGAGATCGAGACGATCAGGTGGGCGAGCGAGGGCGTCTCGACGGTCGAGATTGAAATATCTCTCGACAACGGCGGCGCGTGGGGGAGCGTGGCGACGGGCGTGAACGCCAGTGACGAACGCTACGACTATCGAGTCGGGTTCGATTTCACCGACTACGCGCTCGTTCGCGTCTCCGACGAGGGCGCGAGCGGCGCGGTCGATCAATCCGACGCGCGATACGCGATCGACGACCACTTTGGCGACGAGCAAATCGTCTCGGAATCCGCCACCTTAGCGCGGGACGTCCACGCCGCGGACCTCGACGGCGACGACGACCTCGATCTTCTGGCGGCATGTTATAATAGCAACAAAATCATAAAATTTATCAACGACGGAAGCGGGAATTTCGACGCCGGCGCCTCGATCGCGACGGGCGTAAGCGGCGCGCGAGCGGTGTGCGCCGCCGACCTCGATTCGGACGGCGATATGGACGTTATTTCGGCGGCCTTCCTCGGCGACGAAATTGCATGGTACGCCAACGACGGCTCGGGCGGTTTTGGCGCCGCGCAATCCATCACCACAAGCGCCGACGGCGCCGTGTCGGTGATCGCCGCTGACATCGACTTGGACGGCGACCAAGACGTCGTTTCCGCCTCTTCGATAGACGATAAAATCGCGTGGTATAAAAACGACGGGACGGGCTCGTTTGGATCGCAGACGGTGATCGCGACCTCGTTCGACCAACCAAAAAGCGTGTACGCCGCGGATTTGGACGGCGACGGCGATAAAGAAATCCTTGTCGCCGCTTTTATGGACAATCAAATCGTTTATTTTGAAAATCTTTCGCCCGGGTTTATCGCTCGTTCGGTCGCCTCGGGCGTCAACGGCGCGCACTCGGTGTTCGCGGCGGATCTGGACGAAGACGGCGACCAAGACATTCTCGCCGCATCCGTCTCAAACGACCAAATCTTGTGGTTCCCGAATAGCGGATCCGGTAGCTTTAGCTCGGTGGAAGTTCTTACGAGTAGCGCGGACGGCGCGCGTCAAGCGATCGCCGCCGACGTGGACTCCGACGGCGATCAAGACGTCGTGACGGTCTCGAACGGCGACGACAAAGTGGCGTGGCATATGAACTTGGGCGCCGGTTCGTTCTCCGATCAAATCGTCGTTAGCACGGACGCCGCCGAGCCCTACGCCGTCGTCGCCGCCGACCTCGACTCGGACGGCGGTTTAGACTTGGTCTCGGCGTCGCAAACCGACGACAAGATCGCGTGGTATGAGAACCGGCGGGACGTCAACCTCCTGCTCCGCGCCCCGAACGGCGGCGAGCGGTGGATGGCGCGCTCGGACTACGAGATTACGTGGTCGAGCGAGGGCGTCGCCTCGGTCGCGCTCGATTATTCGGCCGACGAGGGCGCGTCCTGGACGTCGATTGCTTCGGGGATCCCCGCCGCGTCGGGCGGGTTAACGTGGACAATCCCCGACGGATTGCACGACGACGCCGTCGTTCGGATATCCGACGAAAGCGCGAGCGGCGCGGTCGATTACTCCGACAAACTCTTTTCGCTCCGCTCGTGGTACGAGCGCCGCCTCGCCGTCGCCGACGAGACAGACCACCCCTACACGGTCGTAGCGGCGGATCTCGACGGCGACGACGATCTCGATCTGCTCACGACGTCGCAAGCCGACGATAAGATAGCGTGGTACGAAAACACGGGCGGCGCGTTCGGAGCGCAACAAGTGATCTCCACCGCCGCCGACTATCCGACCTCGGCGAGCGCCGCGGATCTCGACTTGGACGGCGACCTCGACGTACTCGCGACGTCTTCTCAAGACGATCGAATCGCCTGGTTCGCGAACGACGGCGCGGGCTCCTTCGGCGCGATGCAATCGATATCGACGACCGCCGACGGCGCCCAATTCGCTCAAGCCGCCGATCTCGACGGTGACGGCGATCTCGATATTCTCGCCGCGTCGTCGCAGGACAACGCCGTCGCTTTTTACGAAAACACGGGCGGCGCGTTCGGATCCCGACAATTGATCTTCGCCGCGGCCGGCGGCGCGAATCACGTAACCGCCGCGGATCTCGACTTGGACGGCGACCTCGACGTCCTCGCGACGTATCGGGGCGCCAACACCGTCGCGTGGTTCGAGAACCTCGGCAATCTTACGTTCGGCGGCGAGCAAGAACTATCCGGCTCCGTGCAAACCGTTACGTGGGCGCGCGCCGCGGATCTCGACGGAGACGGCGACCTCGACGTCCTCGCGACGTCCTATTCCCACAATAAAGTCTATTGGTTCGAGAACGAAGGCGGGGGAACCTTCGCCGCGGGCGTCGTTATCTCCGACGAGGTCTATCAAGCCCAACGAGTTCACCCCGCCGACGTCGATTCCGACGGCGACATCGACGTCTTAACGGCGTCGAGCGACGACGACGCGATCTCGATGTTCATCAACGACGGCGCCGGCGGATTCTCGGAGCGTATGTTCGTGGACGACCGCGTTGACGGAGCGCAGGCCGTACACGCCGCCGACGTTGACGGAGACGGCGACCTCGACGTCCTCTCCGCCGCACTTTTACAAGACCGCGTCTTGTTGCACGAAAGCGCGCTTCCGGCCGCCGTTCATCTCACGGCGCCGAACGGCGGGGAACGATGGGACGGGGGCGCCGACTACGAGGTGACGTGGAACGCGCACGGCGTCGGAACGCTCACGCTCGAATACTCGACCGACAACGGCGCGACGTGGACGACGATCGCCTCCGGGCTTTCCCCCGCCGCGGGCGCCCACACATGGACGCTTCCGGAATCAATATCCGCGTTCGCGCTCGTCCGCCTCTCCGACGGCGCCGTCGTCGATCAATCCGACGCCGTCTTTCGGATTATGGATTGGATAGGCGAAGCGCGGCTTATCGCCGACGACGCGACCGGAACGCTCGACGTCCACGCGGCGGACCTTAACGGCGACTACTACGCCGATCTCCTTTCGGCTTCCAATAACGACGACGAAATTGCGCGCTACCAAAACGACGGGAGCGGATCGTTTACCCCGCTCGCACCCGTTTCCGCCGAAGTGTACGGCGCGCGAGCCGTAACGACGGGCGACATCGACGGGAACGGCTTCGCGGACGTCCTCGCCGTTTCCGAGGACTTAGACGAAGTCGTTTGGTTCGGTAACGCCGGCGCTTCCTTCGGCGCCAAGCAAATTATTCAGGACTCGCTCGCCGATCCGGAAAACGCGCTCTTGGCGGATCTCGACGGGGACGGCGATCTCGACGCGCTCGTCGCCGGCGATCAGAGCGTGTTCTGGTGCGAAAACGCGGGCGGCGTGTTTTTGAGCGAACGCCTAATCGAAGACGGCGGGGCCGCCTTGCGGGACGTCGCCGTCGCCGATCTGGATCTGGACGGAGATTTGGACCCGATCGCCGCGTTTCATGAGGATATGAAATGGTATGAAAATCTCGGCGGCGGCTCCTTCGGCGCCGGCGCGCAAATCACGACGCTCTCGGAATCCGAAACGCGCTTGAGCGTCGCCGATATCGATCAAGACAGCGACTACGACGTGATCGCCACGAAACCGTCAACCGACGAAGTCGGATGGTTCGCCAACGACGGAACGGGCGGGTTCGGCGCGCGGCGGGTTCTCTCCGACCAAATACGTTGGGCATACGACGTTCACGCGGCGGATATGGATTCCGACGGCGATCCCGACGTGATCGTCGGCGCCTACTTCGGCGACGCGGTGTACTGGTTCCAAAACGCCGGCGACGGAACCTTCGGCGATCCGATGGTCGTTTGCGACACGCTGGACGGACCGACGAGCGTCGGCGCGAGCGATCTTGACGGCGACGGAAGCTTGGATATTTACGTCGGCTCGACGAACGATAATCGAGTGGTGTGGTTCGAGAATCGTCGCTCCGCCAATCTGCTGCTTATGACGCCGAACGGCGGCGAGCGGTTGATGGCGGGCAAAGACGTAAACCTTCTGTGGCGGTGCGACGGCACGTCGAGTATCGCGATCGAATACTCTTCCGACTACGGCGCGACGTGGACGGAAAT
>WJMR01000295.1 GCA_014727845.1 Ignavibacteriales bacterium | reverse complement strand
GCCGAACGAACGAAGGCGTACACGTCGTTCTCCCGATCAAACCGCACCTCCAACTTCGAGGGATGCACGTTCACGTCCGCCCGACGCGGATCCATCTCTAAAAATATCACGAAGAACGGATACTCCCCCTTCTCGATCAAATGCTCGTACGCCGAGAAAACCGCATGATTGATCGGCTTGGCGTTCACGGCGCGCCCGTTGAGATAGAGATACTGATCGCCGCGACTTTTCTTAACGAGCGTCGGTTTTCCGAGGAACCCTCTCGCCGAAACGTACTCCGTTCGCTCCTCGAACGGCGCGAGCGCGTCGCGCGTCGGAGCGCCGAAAATCTGTTTGACGCGGTCGCGGAGCGTCGCCTTCGGGCAGTCGAATTCGAGGCGGTCGTCCACGTAGAGGCGGAACGTCGTCTCGGGTTTGGCGAGCGCCGTCCGCTTAAACGTGTCCACGATATGCTTCAGTTCGGTGGCGTCGGTGCGGAGGAAGTTCCGTCGCGCCGGCGTGTTGTAAAACAGGTTGCGCACGGCGACGGTGGTTCCTTTCGGAAAGGCGCCGCGTTCTATGCGCGCGCCCTCGGCGTCGTCGAATTTCAGCGATACCCCCAGCTCGTCCTCCTCGCGTCGCGTTCGGATTTCGAGCTGGCTCACCGCGGCGATCGAGCTCAACGCCTCGCCCCGAAAGCCGAGCGTCGTGATCGCCTCGAGATCCTCGAGGGAGCGCACCTTGCTGGTGGCGTGCTTTTGGATCGAGAGTCGAACGTCCTCCTCCTCCATCCCCTCCCCGTCGTCGGTTACTTGGATGAGCGATTTTCCCGCCCGCTTCACCGCCGCCTCCACGCGCGTCGCGCCCGCGTCCAGCGCGTTCTCGATCAACTCCTTCAGCGCCGACTCGGGACGCTGCACCACTTCGCCCGCGGCGATCTTATTCGCCAATTGATCCGGCAGTATCGCGATGTTCGCCATTAGTCGCTCGCTCGGCGTTTAGTGTAGTAAACGATTTCAAACTCGTCTCTGTCGTCCCGTCGCTCCGTCCGCCACGCGCGCTCGTCGAACTCGGGAAACGTGATCTCCCCCTCGGCGTCGAACTTCATCCACGAGAGAATCATCTCGTCGGCGAGGTCGCGCTCGAGCGCCCGACGGTAGATCGATCCGCCCCCGCTAATGAACGCCCGCTCCGCGCCGCTCTCCTCGGCGAGCCGCAACCCTTCTTCGAGCGATCCGACGACCGTCGCCGCCTCGTGCGGGATCGCGTACCCCTCGCGCCGGCTCGCCACATAGTGCGGGCGCCCGGGCAACGGCCCGCCCAACGACTCGAAGGTCTTCCGCCCCATCACCAGCGGGGAACCCATCGTCGTCCTCTTAAAATGCTTGAAATCCTCGGGGACGCGCCACGGCATCTCGCCGTTCGCCCGCCCGATGACGCGGTTCCGCGCGACCGCCGCGATGACGATTCTCCTCACACCGCCACTTTGAATTTTATGCGCGGATGATGCTCGTAGCCGACGAGCGTGAAATCGTCGAACGTCAGCTCGTCGAGCGGCTTTCGGGCTATCTCGAGTTTCGGAAGCGGGAGCGGTTCGCGCTCGAGCTGTTCCAACAGGCCTTTGCGATGGTCGTACGCCTCGGTCTCCGTTCCCTCGTCGGCGACGTAAACGTGCGCGTCGATAATCGTGTGGGCGAAGACGCCCGGTTCGAGTCCCGTCTCTTGCGCGATCGCGTGCGTCAGCGCCGAATAGGCGGCGAGGTTGAAGGGTATCCCCAACGCCACGTCGCCCGAGCGCTGCGTTAGGTGGCAGTGCAACCGACCCTCCGCTACGTTAAACGCGAACGTGTAATGGCACGGCGGCAACTTGCTCTTCGTCGCGTTGCCCGGCTCCCAGGCGGTCACCACCAAACGGCGGCTGTGCGGCTTCCGCTTGATCTCGTCGATCACGTATCGTATCTGGTCGATCTCTTTCACGCTCCACTCGCCCTTCTCGTCCCGCTCCGCCGAGGGAAAGCGCCGCCAATAATAGCCGTACGCCGTTTCGAGATTTCCCTCCTCGTCCGCCCACGCGTCCCAAATCTTCGTGTGTTTGCGGAGGTTGCGGATGTGGTTCTCGCCCGTGAGATACCAGAGCAACTCGTGGACGATCGATCCCCACTCCATCTTTTTCGTCGTCAGGAGCGGAAAGCCGTCGGCGAGATCGTGACGATAGAACGCGGAGAAATAGGAAACGGTGTCGATGCCCGTGCGGCTTTTTTTTCGGACGCCCTCGGCGAGGACCAGCTTCACCAAGTCGTGGTAAACCTTCATAACGAAACGCGCCTTTGGTTGCGAATAACGGAACTCGCAATATACAAAACGCGGGAACGAATTGCGGAGCGGCGGCGGTCGAAACTCCGCTATAGATCGAGCGTGAGCGTGTTGCGCATCACCGTCCGCGCGTCGAACTTCTCCTTGAAGTCGATCAAGCTCAAGCTCGGCGTCATCGGGTTGTCGGCTTTCGTATCCTGCGACACCCCGATATCGACGTGGCGATAACCGTTCTTCGTCGCCCACTCGACGACTTCGTACATCACGCGGTAGATCGGCTTGAGGTGGTCGTACTCGTAGCGGAGCATATTGTAGAAGCAGAGCGCGACACGGTCGTTCGGCAAGAAGAGGAGCGATCCGGCGACGGGCTCGTTCTTATAGTACACCATAATCAGCTTAAGACGCTCGGGCATCAGCTCGCGAAGCCGATAGAGATCCTCCAACGAGTGGGTCGGTTTCACGTCGTGCTTCGCCTTATTCTCGATGAGGATGGGATAGAACTCGTCGTACGCCTCGTTAATCTCCACGCGGACGTCGGGATCGTGAAGATATTTTCGGACGTTTCTGCGCGTGGATTTCTGGAAACGCGAAATGGTGTCGCGGTTGGGGTCGAGGGGAACGGCGCTGGAGATGTAGTGGAGCGTATATCGCGCGCCGCGCCAGAGGAGCGCGAAATCGACGTTCTGATTCGGGATCGCGTCGTAGATGAGCGGCGCGTTAGTGAGCTCGAGGCGCTTCAATCCCCGCTCGCGCCCCCAGTCGGCGAGGGCGTCCACCACGTCGAGCGCGTATTTAAATTTCATCTCGGCGTGAACGATCGACCCGTAGCTCGCTCCGATCGGCGACTCGAACGCCTCGCCCCGCACGGCGCCGGGCAGCACGGCGTAGAGCTTGGCGCCCAGGTAAATCATCAAATGGTCGAACTCGAACTTGCCCGGCTCGTGGTAATCGAAGAAGCGTTGCATATGGAACATTGTCCCGTTGTTCGAGCCGAGGACGAACTCGTCCCACTCCTCCTTCTTCTCCGGCGCGTACGGCTCGATTCTCATCTCGTTCGCCATATCACCACCCGACTCGCAACGCGAAGGAGTGCGCCAGCCCGAGATCGTAGGCGAAGGGAATAGCCGCGTAGTCGATCGCGACGCCTCCGTAAGCGACGCCGAAACCGGCGGCGAGTCCGTGCGATTCGTACATCGATCGGTAGCCGAGGCGCAACGCGAACGTCTCGTCGTAAGTCGCCTCGAGCGAGGCGTTGACGTGGTGGTCGTCGGCGGCGAGCCACTTTTGGTACTCGACGGCGGCGGCGAGATCGATCCTACTTTCCTCGAGCGCGTATCGGTAGGCGGGTCCGAAGCGGATTTCCATCGGCAGCTCGGTCGCCTTCTCGCGCAACTCGTTCATCGCGCCGAGATTCCGCGCGGCGAAGGAGACGTCGAGATTCTCGTCGATCCGATAGCGCGCGCCGATATCCGCCGCCCAGCCCGTCGCCTCGTCGGCGAGCAAACCCTCATAAAGATACTTCACGGCGACGCCCGCCGAGATGTTTTCCGCGACGTGGAAGCCCGCGCCGACCGACGCGGCGAAGTAGTTCGCCTCGATCGTCGATTGCGCCGGTCCGGGTTTCTCGCGCACCTCGACGCCGTCCACGCTCGTCGAGTTTACCCCGACGCCGAGGGGAACGCCGAACACCGAGAACCTCGCGGCGAACGCGCGACGCGAGACGTCTTGAATCCACCGATCGCCCGTAACGAGTAATTCCGTGTTCGATTCCTCGGCAAACGCGGCGGGGTTGTGGAAGATCGCCGCGGCGCCTTCGGCGAGCGTGGCGCCGTTGCCGCCGAGCGCCGCCGAGCGGGCGTCTCCGGGAATCTTGAGGAAGGACATACCGCTTCCGCCCGCCGACTGCGCGAGGGCGGCGGTCGCGAGAAGCATCGTCGCGACGGCGGCGTAGGTTGCTCTTTTCATATCCATAAACTTACTAATTTGTTAGAAACTCGCCGAGATCCCGACGACGTGTCGGTCTTCCGGCGAATAGGGTTCGCTCACCCATGCGTAGTCGATTCCCGCGACGACGCCCCCGACGTCGTACGAATAGCCGAAGCCGAGCGAGGGGCGCGCGGGCTCGTCGGTGTAGGCGCGCCAATTATCCACGCCGCCTCGGAGAACGAGACGCTCGATCGGCTCGTATTCTACGCCGGCGCGGAAGAGCGTTCCGCCCATATTGTCGAACGAGAACTCGCCCGCGAGCGTCAGCTTCCGCTCGGCCGCGCGATACGAAACGGCGAGCGTCTTCCGCTCGGGGAACCGATCCTCGGTAATGGCGCCGTTCATATCGTAGAGCTCCGCCGAATCCCAGCGATAGACGCTGTTGAAATCCGCCACGACGAACGCGACGACGAGATCGGGGGTTAGATGATACATCGCGCCGAGATCGACGCCGACCGTCGTGGAGCCGAACTCTTCATAAAGATCGAAATAGTAGAGCCGCGCCAAAACGCCCGCTTGTAGCTTGTCGGAGAGCTTCATCGCCATCGCGACGAAGACGAGATTCTCGGAAGTCGAGAGCTCGCCCGTCGAATAGCCATGCGCGTCTCTGCCGTCGATGTTCGCGACGCCCGCGTTAATCAAGCCCGCCGAGAAGCCGGCCGCGGCGCGTGGTTTCGCGCCCTCCTCGTTCGGATCGACGCCCCTGCCGTAGAAATCGAAGCGCTTCGAGTAGATCAGCGTGTTCAGCGTCCGATCCAGCGAGAGGAGCGAGTAGGAGGCGTTGAAGCGATGCCCTTCCGTGAGAACGGCGATCGCGGGGTTGTAGTAGGGCGTCGCGTCGTCGTGCGCCACCGCCGCCATGGCGTTGCCCATCGCCGCGCCGCGCGCGCCGAATCCCATCCGACTGAAGGCGCCGGGCGCCGAGTTCCACGATCCGAAATCCGGCTGCGCCGTCGCGAGTCCGCCCGCCGTTAGCGCGAACGTTATAGTGAGTCGAAAATATATTCGCACATCGTCCTCGTTAGTTCACGACCAAAATTTTTCCAAACGTCGGCTCCGCGCCTTCCACGTCCACTCTATAGAAATACACGCCGTTCGGCACGTAGTTCCCCCCGTCGTCCCTGCCGTCCCAGTAATCGACGACGAGATTCTCGTCCTCGTCGATCACGTGCGTCGTTCCACCGCGCGGAGCGTTCTGGACGATCGTCCGCACATAGTTCATGCCGAAATCGAACACGCGAACGGTCGTCGTTTTCTCGACGCCGCCCGTCGAGTAGCAGATCTTCGTCCGCTCCAATCGCGGGGCGAACGGATTCGGGTAGGCGTAGGTCGTCGTCTCGGATTCAAGCGGCCGCGCGGCGAGGAAGACCTCCCACACGCCGAGCCATCCGCGCTCGCTCACCGCGCCCTTCGCGGTTCCGTCGCCCGAGGCGAGCCACGCCGTCGTCCCCTCGTCGTCGAACGCCGCGTCGAAGAAAATCGTCGTCTCGATCGGCGCGCGCGTCTCCGCGTCGATGATCGTTCCCGAGAGCGACCATGAGCCGCCGAAGTCGGGGCTAAAAAACGCGCCGTTGTCGGAAACGGCGATCGCGCGGTTCTCGTAGGCGGCGAAATTGTGAACGCGCTCGGCGTAGAGCGACGTCGTCCACGTCGCGCCCCCGTCGGTCGTGACGGAGACGGCGTAGTATTCGTCGTTGTCCTCGGCGCGCCATGTCGAGCCGTAGAGCGCGCCCGTCTCACGGCTCAGCGCCAACGAGGTTACGAAGTTGCCGCTAATCGGGCGATCCTGATTCTGTCGGCTGAATCGTCGCCAGCTCGAACCGCCGTCGGTCGATTTATTGATTCCGCCCGCCGTGCCCGCGTAGATGAGCGAGTCGCTCGCCGTCACCACCGAAAAACCCATATGATTGAGATTTGCGACGGGCACGAG
>WJMR01000294.1 GCA_014727845.1 Ignavibacteriales bacterium | reverse complement strand
GAGCGGAGGACGTTAAGGTTTTGCGGAAGATCGTCCACGATGAGCGCGGTCGGTTTGGATTCCTCGGGGCGAGAGTGTTTCTCCTCGAGCGTGAAGTCGTTGACGAGGAAGCGCCGAAGCGCCTCGTTGGATAGATTCCGTTCGTCGTCGTTCGATTTCATCGAGAGACGTTGTTCCCTAACGCGCGGAAAACGTTCGCCGTTCATACCGTTCCGCTTACGAGGATTTCAGACGAAAAAACGGAGCGTTTGAGAACCGCTCCTCTTCAAAAGCCGCCGATAACGACGACGGGTAAGCTACATATCCCGACCGCTCTTCGCAAATAATTAACCGAAGCCCGTCCGCGTTACTCGCGTTGATTTCTCTCGTGCGCGTCGTTTCCCCGCGCGCCGTAAAACCAACGCCGTTACGCGTCGTTGTTCGTTCCGTTCTTTCCGAACGCGTTTCGCGCGCGCGTTTGGAAAAGAGATTATCGAACATCGCTCCCCTGTTCATTTCCCCAATCCTTTCTTCTTCTCGCCGATTCCGAAACGACGATCGTCCCGGACGTTTTAAAATAAAAGAAGGGAAGCGGCTTTAGGGCGCGGAAACCACTTCCCAGGAAGGAGGCATATATATTATGCGGCTATTGCATAAGCTTGGTAAATCAACCGTCGTAACGGTTCGCCGCCGCCTATCTAATTCTCTCTTAAGTAACGAGCCCCGAGGGGAACCGTGATCGCCGACACATACATCGTGTTCTCTTTGACTTCAGCGCTCGGTTTCATTCGTTAACTCTCGTCGTCGATCCCGAATTCCCCGGGAAGAGTTCGCTTAGTCTCGCGGCTCGTAATTTCTTCTTCAACTTTTCAAATAACGTGTTACGCTTAATAAGCTACAAATCCGGCGCCAACTTTTCCCGGGATCAAAAACCCCCTAAATAATCCGTAATCGCATAATCGAATCGGCAACCCACAAAAATATCCGCAACTATTTGCGGATTGAGTTGTGGATATCCGCAGTACTGCGGATTCCGATAATCCCGGGGCAATCCACATCTATATATAGATAGGGGGACGGAGGCAGACTATCCGCGTAAAAAACATCATTGAATGAGGGGATTCCCCCTCGTAAACTCGTTAGTATTGCCGCAAAAAGGAGAATGCAATGGTAAGAGTTATGCTTTTAGCGCTCGCGGTGGCGGCGAGCGGGTTCGCGCAACAAAGCTTGCGGGTCTCGCGCATAGTTGACGGCGACACGGTTCGCGGCTATCTCGACTCCGGCAACGAAGTGCGGGTGCGGCTGACGGGCATCGACGCGCCCGAAGACGATCAACCCTACGGCGCGGAATCGACCGCCGCGTTAACCGCGCTCGTCGGCGGCGGCGACGTGGAGATGCTCGTAACCGACGTCGATCGCTATGGGCGGATCGTCGCGCTTCTCTTCCGCGACGGCGTAAACCTCAATCGTAAAATGATCGCGAGCGGTTCCGCGTGGCATTACGAAAAGTACTATCCAAGCGCCGAGTTCGCGCGCCTCGAGCGAGAGTCGCGGATAAATCGCGTCGGGTTGTGGCGTAGCTCGGATCCCGTCGCGCCTTGGGATTGGCGAAGAAGGTGAGACGGCTTGGCGGCGCTCGGGCAGACGAGTCGGGGTGACCTCCCTCGCTACGCCTAAAGAGAGCCCCCCTCCGCTCGCACTACTCGCGGAACCCCTGGCTCCCGTTGGTCGGCGACCCCCTTGACAGGGGGTTAAGAGATTAGGAGCGCCTCGCCCTCTTTCAGCCCCCTGTTAAGGGGGCGGCGTAGCCCCGACGAAGGAGGGGCGAAGCGGGGGTTTTCTTTTAGGCGCGTGCGAGCGGAGGTTGCTCTCTTTGAGCGCCAACCAAGCGCCGACAAACGACGCCCCCAATATGAAAGCCCGTCGTCATTCTTTATATTTACGTCCGATATGAGCGACGAAGGGAGACTCCAAAACGACCCCATTTGCGCGTTGGCGACGCCGGCGGGCGAGGGCGCGATCGCCGTTATTCGCGTATCGGGCGAGGGCGCGATCCAAACGGTTGCCGGCGTTTTTACAAGCGCGGCGCGCCTCCAAGAAGCTCCGCCGAACTCCGCCAACTACGGCAGAATAATCGGCGAGAAGGGCGAAACTATCGACGACGTTATCGCCGTCGTCTTCCGCTCGCCCAACAGCTATACGGGCGAGGACGCCGTCGAGATTAGTTGCCACGGGTCCCCCTTTATCGTCGAGCGGGTTGTCCGACTTCTTCTCTCGCGAGGCGCGCGTCTCGCCGAGCCGGGCGAGTTCACTAAGCGCGCCTTCCTGAACGGGAAAATCGACCTCGCGCAAGCCGAAGCCGTCGCCGAGACCATCCGCGCGAGAACCGAAGCCGCGCGACGAGGCGCCCGCGAGCAACTCGACGGGAAGCTCTCCTCGCGCGTCGCCCACTTCAGAAAAGAGCTGGTGGAGGCGTCTTCACTTCTCGAGTTGGAGCTCGACTTCGCCGAGGAGGATATTGAGTTTGTCGAACCGGCGCGGGTCGTCGAGCGGATAGACGCGGCGAGAAGCGAGATCGCCGAGCTTGTCGATTCGTACCGACGCGGTAAGATCATTCGCGACGGGGTGCACCTCGCCGTCGTGGGCGCGCCGAACGTTGGGAAATCCTCCCTCTTGAATTGGTTCCTCAAGGAGGGTCGCGCCATCGTCAGCGCAACGCCCGGCGCCACGCGGGACGTTATCCGCGAGGAGGCGGCGATCGACGGAATCCTCTTTAAGATTTACGACACCGCGGGTATCCGCGAGACGAGCGAAGAGATCGAGCGGGAGGGCGTCCGCCGCTCTCGAGAAGCCGTCGCCAACGCCGACGTCGTTCTCCTCCTCGACGCCGCCGACGTGCCGACGAGCGACGCGCTCGCGCGCGAGTTGCGCGAGAGCGTCGGGGAGGAGCGGCTCGTTCGCGCGCTGAATAAAATCGATCTCGACGATAGCCGCGCGCCCGACTACGACGTCGCCTTCTCCGTTAAAACCGACCGGGGCGGCGCGCGACTGATCGACCTCCTCAAACGCAAAGCGCTCGGCGGCGTCGCCTACTCCGAGCGAAGCGCCATAACCGCCAACGCCCGCCACCTCGAAGCGCTGAAAAGAGCGAACGAGTTCCTCGGT
>WJMR01000293.1 GCA_014727845.1 Ignavibacteriales bacterium | reverse complement strand
CTCCAGCTCGTCGGGCTTCAGCGAGCTTTCCCGCGCGAACCGGATGTTCGACTTGATCGACTTGCGGATGTTCTCGATCAGTTGGGCGCCGCGCATCCGCACGAGCAACTCTTTGCGTTCGTCCTCGGTCAGCGAGTCGGCTTGGAACTCCGGCGCTTGGAATATGTTCTCCGCCATTTGGAGGATGAGTAGGTCGCGTTTGCGGATGTTCTCGCGGAGCAATCCGGAGAGGATTTTCAAGGAGTCGATCACGACGTCCTTATCTTCGTTGGATTGCGCGAGCTCGATGACTTGCTCGAGTAGTCGTCGGTTCTCCTCCTCCAGCGAGATGGCGCGGAGGGAGTTGGAGACGCGGAGCTTGGCGTTTTCGAGTTGCTTTTCGAGCTTCGCCGTCTCGACCTCGTAATTGTCGGGGTAGAGCGCCTCGTTGAGTAGCTCCCGATGCCGTTCGCCCATTTGCTCGAGTTCGGCGACGTTCGCCTCGGCTTCGACGATGTCGGCGGAGTCGGCGGCGTAGTCGATCGCGCGTTGCGTCGCGGCGAGCTTGGTCGTAAATTCCTCGACGATCGCCGCGTCGGATTGGGCGAAAGCGGGGGCGAGCGCGCCGAGAAGCGCGGTGAGAGCGAGCGTCGCGAGGACGGTCGTCGTCGAAAAGCGTTGTGTGTTCGTCTTCGTCATAGTAGTGGCGTCCTGAGGTTCCCAAAAATGTTCGAGCATGATACGAATAGCGCGGCAAAACTCAAACGGGATGATGGTTACGACTTCTTCGAGGCGAGGGCGTGGCGGGCGACTTTAAGGAGATCGTCTTTCACGAACGGTTTGGCGAGGTAGTGCGTGAAGCCCTCTTCAAAGAGTCGCTCCCGGTCGCCGATCATCGCGTAGCCCGTTACGGCGACGGCGGGGGTGTCGTGGTAATCGTCGAGAGCGCGGATCGAACGCAGCGTTTCGACGCCGTTGACGCCCGCGCCGAGATTGATATCCATAAAAAGGACGTCGTAGAGCGTCTCCTTCGTTCGCGCGATCGCCTCGGCTCCCGAGTCGGCGGACTCGAGCTCGAAAAGGTCTTTGAGGAAAAGCGTCATCAGCTCGCTGTTGAGTTTGTTGTCCTCGATGACGAGCGCGCGCGGCTTCTCGCCGCCGCCTTCGAGGGGAGGAGGAACCGATAGTTCGGGCGGCTCGATTTCCTTACTCAACCGTTCCGGCTCTACCGCGTCGGTGGGGAGCGTCACGTAGAACACGCTGCCCTTCCCGAGTTCGCTCTCGAAGTCGATTTCGCCGTCCATCAGCGAGATCATCTTTTTGGCGAGCGAGAGCCCCAATCCGCCGCCCTCATAGCGCCGCGACCAACCTTCGCTGGCTTGTCGGAATTCCTGGAAGATCAACTCGCGATGCTCCTCGGAAATGCCGACGCCCGTGTCGGCGACGGAGAAGAGCGCGGCGGCTCGTTCCCGCGTGGGTGCGGCGTCGAGTTCCAGCGCGACCGATCCTCGTTGAGTAAATTTCACGGCGTTCTCGGCGACGTGGAAGAGCGCGGTTTTAGCGTAGCGCGGGTCGCATCGGACGACGAGGTCGGGGATTTTTACCGAGGCGCGCACTTCAATTCCCTTGGCTCTCGCCAGCGGCGCAATCCGTCGCTCTACGTCCCGCAAGATTTCCTCGGCGGGGTAGGGCGTAAGGTTGAACGAGCGTCGGTCGGTTTCGAGGGCGGAGAGCTCCAAGACGGCGCCGAGCGTGTTCATCAGGCGTTTGCCCGTTTTTTGGATGTCGGCGGCCATCCCGGCGATATGCTTGTCGTCGCTTTCTTCTTCGATAACGCTCGCCAACCCGATCACGCCGTTCATCGGCGTACGGAGCTCGTGGTTCATATTGGCGAGCAGGGCGGACTTAATCTTCTCGGTGTCCTCGGCGCGTTTGAGGGCGTCCTCCAAACGCTCGATCATCAGTTTCCGATCGGTGATGTCTTCGACGGCGAGCATCACGCCGTCCGGCTCGTCGCCCTCTCCGAGGAGGGGAAACGCTTTGATGTTGAGGTAATACTGCGCTCGTTTAAGCTTCGCGTCGAAGAAGGGATAGTCGTTGAGCGTAAGCGGCTTTCCCGTTTCGAGAACGCGGCGATACTTTTTCTCCAATCCCGACTCGACCAGCGAGGGGAAGAGATCGAAGATGTTTTTACCCAACACTCCCTCGCGAGTAACGCCCGTCATCGTTTCCTGCGCTTTATTCCATACGCGGATGTTGAAATTCTCGTCGCTCGTCCACACGCCGACGGGCACGTTTTCCACGATTTTCCGGAGCATATCTTCGGAGCGTCGGAGGCGGGCTTCGGCGTTGAGGCGTTCGGTGACGTCTCGGGTGATCGAGACGACGCCTTTGAGTTTGCCGTCGGGATCTTGGAGCGAGGCGGAAATAATCTCCCCCCGGAAGGTCGAGCCGTCGCCGCGTTTGAGCAGATAGATGT
>WJMR01000292.1 GCA_014727845.1 Ignavibacteriales bacterium | reverse complement strand
TCCTTGTCCCGGTAATACTCCTCCACCAAGCGCTCGGGCTCGTATTCGGGATGTCCGATGTGCGAGAGGAATTTCCCGTCGGCGCTCTCGAAGATCGTCGGACCCGCCTCGCTCGAAACGGCGAGCGTAATAATCCCGCCTTCTGAAACGGCGCGCTCGAACGTCGCGGGATCGAAGCCCGCATGCCTACTCTGCGGACAGCGGAAGCGATCGCTCTCGCCCGCCATAATCGGGTGACGTTCGTCGAGGCGTTCCGACTCGAATACGCCGAAGAGCTTTGTCGGATAAACGACTTTCTCGACGCCCGCGAGATACGCTTGCGCCATCGCCGCCCAACAGACGCCGAGCGTCGAAAACGCCTCGCGCCTCGCCCAATCGAAGATCCCCGAAAGCTCGCGCCAGTAGCGGACGTCCTCGAAGTCGATCTCCTCGACGGGCGCGCCCGTCACGATCAACGCGTCGAATCCCTTGTCGGACGCGGCTTCGTCGAAGTACCGATAGAAGCGATCTATGTGTTCCGCGTCGGAGCTTTTCGATCGGTGCTCGCGTAGGCGGAGGAAGATCGGTTCGACGACGACCGACGAGCGCGCCATCGCCGCGAGCGGATAGCGTTCGTACGTTTCCGCCTTCGGCATGATGTTGACGATCCCGACGCGAAGGGGCGCCGCGCCGATCCGATCTCCCGACGCGATTGCCGCGCCCCGCGGGAAGTACGCCGACTTCCGATATTCCTCGCCGACGACGAGCGCCATCCTACCCCCTCGCCGCTTTCAGCGCCTGATCGACGTCCTCGAGGATGTCGTCCACGTGCTCGATTCCAATCGAGAGCCGCACCATATCGGGCGCGACGCCGCCCGCGCGGAGTTGCTCCTCGCTCAGTTGCGAGTGGGTCGTCGAGGCGGGGTGGATGACGAGCGACTTCGCGTCCCCGACGTTCGCCACGTGTGAGAAGAGCTTCGTCGCCTCGACGAACTTCTCGCCCGCCGCCTTGCCGCCCTTCACCCCGAAGACGACCATTCCGCCGAAACCGTTCTCGAACTGGCTCTTCGCGTTTTCGTGCGCGGGATCGCCGGGGAGTCCGGGGTAGCGCGTCCACTCGACCGCGTCGTGCGATTGCAGGAACTCCGCGACCCGCAAGGCGTTTTCCGAATGGCGTTGCATCCGTAAGTGTAGCGTCTCGATTCCCTGAAGGAACTGCCATGCGTTGTCGGGCGAGATCGCGGCGCCGAGATTGCGCAACGGCACGAGTCGCATCCGCAACGCGAACGCGACGGGGTTGAGATCGCCGAGGTCGCGGGCGTAACGCAATCCGTGATACGATTTGTCGGGTTCGTTGTAGAGTCGAAACTTCTCGTCGGTCCAATCGAACGTGCCGCCGTCCACGACGATACCGCCGACGCCCGCGCCGTGTCCGCCCATCCACTTGGTGAGAGAGTGGACGACGATGTCCGCGCCGTGCTCGATCGGTCGGAAGTGATACGGCGTCGTGAAGGTCGAATCGACCGCGAGGGGGACCCGCCGCTTCTTCGCGACTTCCGCAAGCGCGCGAACGTTCATCACGTCGAGCGAGGGGTTGCCGATAGACTCGGTGTAGAAGAGCCGCGTTTTGTCGGTCGTCGCCGCGTCGAACGCCTCGGGCGTCGGATCGACGAAGACGACGTTCACGCCGAGCTCGGGTAGGATGGCGTCGAACATCGTGAACGTGCCGCCGTAGAGATTCGACGACGCGACCACCTCGTCGCCCTTGCCGCACACGTTGATCACGGTGTAGAAAATCGCCGAGGTTCCGGAGGCGAGCGCCAGCGCGGCGGGCGCGCCTTCCAACGCCGCGACGCGTCGCTCGAGGCGGTCGTGCGTCGGATTCATCAAGCGCGTGTAGATGTTGCCGAGCTCCTTCAGCGCGAAAAGATTCGCGGCATGCTCGGCGTCGTCGAATAGATACGCGGTGTTGCGGTAAACGGGCAACTGTCTCGATTTCGTTTCGTCCGCTTCCGTCGCGGCGTGTAGCGCTTTTGTCTCGATACGGTGAGCCATGAGGCGCCCTTTCTCTTTTGGATGGCGTGATACGCGGCGATCAAATCGAGTAAGTTCCGATTTTTCCCGACGCCGCGCAAACTATTTTTGACGCGCGGTAACGCGTTCCCTGTTTGATGAAACACTATCTTTTTCTATTATGTTCCAAATTTGCCCGACCGACTATGAAGCTTTCCATCGAAAACATACTCGGCGTTCGCTCCGCGACGCTCGACCTCTCGACGCCGTTGACGGTGATCGCCGGTCCCGACCGCACGGCGAGAAGCGCGATCGCGCGGGCGCTGTACGGCTTCCACAAACTTCGGCGCGACGTCGGTCGCCTCGCCGCCGTTAAGGATCGTCTCAAGCAAAGCGCTATCCGAGGCAACGACTCGATCGACCTGCTCCGATTTCTCGCCACGTGCAAGCAAGAAACGCAAGAC
>WJMR01000291.1 GCA_014727845.1 Ignavibacteriales bacterium | reverse complement strand
GAACGATGAGCAACTTCGCTCCCGTCAGGTTCTCGTCCTTGCGGGTCGCCCACACGTTTCCAATAACTTTGCCTAAAAACATACTCGCCTCGTATTGTGTTCGCCTCGCGTTCGAGTCGGATAGCCGACGCTCGGCGGTAAAGGAAATACAACAACAATGCCGAAATGGATTTCTTAACAACGGCGCGAAAAACGCTTTTTGGCGCGAAAAACGCTTTTTCGGCGTCGAAGATCCACGAAAAGCCGTAAAAAATCCGCAATCGGTTAATAATAACCGAAACGGTGAAGGCGCGCGTCGCTCGGAATAGATAAAATACTCGTAATCTCGTCGCGCCTATGAGACGACGAACGCGCCCAAAAGTTTCGCCTTCTTGGCGAGATTCGCCCGCACGGTCGGCTCGAACGGACGACGTTTTAGACGTCCATCACCTTATTGCCGCCGTTCTCTCGCGCTTTTTCGAGCGCCAACCTCGCGTTTTCCATCGCGGCGTCGGCGGTGGGGGCGCCGTCGGCGGAGGCGACGCCGATTGAGACGGTGACGGCGGTTTGCCGATTAGCGACGGCGACGGGCTGCCTGGCGATTTTCTTGCGGATTCTCTCGGCGATAAGGAACGCGTCTTTCGGTTCCTTATTGAAAAAATAGACGGCGAACATTCGCTCGTCGAGCCGTCCGAAATCCTCGAACGGCGTAAGTTCCTTTCGCACCGTTTCGACGACCGTCGGCGCCACGCCCGAGAAGCTTTCCTCCCCGAAGAGCGAGTCTTGCTCGACAAAATCGTCCACGCGAATCATCGCCAACGCGCCCGGGGCTTCGACCGACGCCGCGCGGGCGAGGTTTTTCGTGAGCGCCTCGATAAACGCCGAAGATTTCAGCGCGCCCGTCTCCACGTCCACCGCGATATAGTTCTTAAGCGTTTCTTCGTTCACCCGCGAATAAACCGCGTATGAGAGGACCGTGAGCGCGTTCTGCACGAACTTAACCTCCTCGTTGGCGTAGGCGTTCCGCTTCACGCGCTCGAAACAGAACACGCCGAAGATTTCCTCCTTGAACGCGAGCGGCACCGCGAGGAACGATCCCTCGAAGGAGACGCTTTCGGCGTTCGAATAGCGGACATATTTCTCCTTCGAGGCGTCGTCTATTTTCACGGGCACGCCCGTATAGACGCATTTGCCGACGAGCGTTCCTTCGAGATCTATCGAAAGGTTTTCCCCGACGAACGTCAGCGACGTTTTATTCGCGGTCTTCGCCGTTACGTATCGTCCGGAAGGCGCGTCGTAGCGGACGAAGGCGAACGCCTCCCACGGGAGAAGTTGCTCGGCGGCTTTCTCGACGATCGAGAGAAACGCGGCGGTGTCCCCGAACTCCCGAGTGGCCGCGGCGAGCAACAGCAAGCCGTTGAGCCGTTGTTGCGAAAGCGTTTCCGAATACTTTTCCTCGAAGAGGGAGATGAGGAGGGTGATCAGGCGGATGAACCTACCGAGCGAGTAGATTGTCTCGACGCCGTACATATCCTCCTCGCGGGAGTCGAGCGCGAGCACGGCGACGAGCTTATCGTTATAGTAGAGCGGGGCGCCGACGAAACTGCGGATTCGTTGCGGCTTTTTATAGTAGCGGATTTGATCGGCTTCGACGGTGGCGGAAATTTTATCGATCGCCAACGGCTCGCCGTTTCGCACGATCCGGCTGAGCGCGTCGTCCTCGACGGCGAATTTCTCGCGGTTAATCTCGCGGCTGTTCGTGGCGCACTGCTCGATCGAGAATCGTTCGGAGCGCGCGTTATACCAAAAGAAGAGCGCCGAGTGCGCCTGAAAAGATTCCTTGACGATGATGAGTAACCGTTCGAGCGCGAAGGCGAACTGTCCGCCTCGTTCGACTTCTTTCGGGAGCCGCTCGTTGGCGATATTCTCGTACACTTCCCGTTCGTATCGCGGTCCCGGTTCCGAGCTTTCGGCGCCGGGGGTGTAGGTGTCGTCCGTGATGATCTTTTCTTCGCGCGCCGAAGAAAAGACCGCGCCCGGGGCGGGAGGCGTGTGTCGGCGCGATTCTTCCGCGCGTTCTTCGTCCTCCTCGGATTCTTCCGGGTCGTCTTCTTCGTCCTCTTCCTCGCCCCGCTTCCCGCCGCCTCTGAGGAAGATGAGGAAGGCGACGTAGAAGACCGTCAGCGCCGCTCCGATAACCCTGAGCGTCGGATCCGCCGCGAAGAAGGGAATCGACACCAAGATCGGGAAGAGCAGAAATAACAGAATACGTTTGAGAATAATAGCGTTCATAGGCGCCCGGCGGGCGATTGCTCCGCAAAATATTCAATAAATATAAAGTGTTCTTGTGTATAATACAAAACTTGTCGTCGCGTATCGTCGAAGCGTCGCGTCGAGCGGAAGCGATCCGCGTTTTGAGTAAACTAATTTTCTCGTTATCTTTTTAGAATCCGGATGCGAAACAAACGGGCGGTCGTCGAGCCGAACGGCGCGGCGATCCTCTTCCACTCATACGCGCGTAAGGAGGCGTAATGAAAATTTCCGTAAAAGCGATCCTCGCGGCGGTCGTCGTTGGGTTGACGTTGGTGCTTGGTTTCGCCGCGATCTTCGGCTCGAAGTTCCCCGCGCCGCCGTTTCCGTTTATGGCGATGCTCTCCGGGTTCATCCTTTCGGGGCTGATAGTCGGATTTCTTAGCGAGGGCGAGACGGTCGTCGAGCCGGGCGTCGCCTCGATACTCACGGCGGCGATTTCTTATCCGCTTGTCGCCTCGTTCGAGTTAAAGGCGTTCGGCGGACTTACCGACGCCCAATTCCACATCAATATGTTGTTGGTTATGCTCAACGGCGTTATGCTTACGTTTGCGGGCGCGTGGGCGGGCGAGAAGCTCCAGCGCACCTACGAGCTCGCCGAGGGCGATCAATCCCGTTATATCGAGTGGGGATGGATAATCTCCGCGGTGGTCGTCGGTCTCGCCGTAAGTATGTTGTTTGTCAACATCGTCTTTTGGCTTGGCGGATGGGCGATGGGTTTGTTCCTCGTCGCGGTCGCCGTCGGTTTGTTCTTCAGCGGGTTGGTCGTCGGATGGCGTTCGCCCGGGGTGACGATCGTCGAGCCGGCGTTCGCGGGGTTCATAACCGTGATGATCGAAATCGACGTCTTCAAGATTACGCTCGATCCGAACACGACGCAATTCACCGGACCCTACGCCGTCGTCGGCGTTTTGGCGCTCGGTTTGGTCGCCTCGTTAATCGGCGGCGTCGTCGGCGAGCGGATTCAATCCAACCAAGAAACTAAGAAGATGTAACGACGCGCGAGGCGAAAGGATTTAGACCAAAGGCGCTTCTCCGAAAAGGGGGGCGCCTTTTCTTGCGCGGTTCGTTCCCGCTCCGATCCGAAAACGCCTACGCGGTTCGTTCCCGTTCCGATCCGAAAACGCCTACGCGGTTCCGAGCAGGTTCGGCGCCTCGCGATGTCGCTCCTCGAACTCCGTAAGCGTAAGCGTTGGATAGCGTTCCGGGAACTCGTACGTATAGCGCGTCGGACGCGCGAACACTTCGGCGT
>WJMR01000038.1 GCA_014727845.1 Ignavibacteriales bacterium | reverse complement strand
GAAAGCGACGACCGCAAAGAAAGCGACGACCGCGAAGAAGGCGACCCCCGCGAAGAAGGCGACGACCGCAAAGAAAGCGACGACCGCGAAGAAGGCGCCAAAGCCGAGCGCGGTGGCGAAGAAGCCCGCGACGAAGAACGACAAAGTCGTCGAAAGCTCGAAGACGCCCCCGCCCGCGAAGCCGCGTCCCGCGGCGGTAACGAAAGAGCCGACGCCCGCGGCGAAGCGCAAACGAATTAAGAAGGCGTACACCAAGCGCGAGTTGGAACATTTCCGCAAGATCATCACCGGCAAGCGCGACCAGATTTTGGAGCAGTTGCAACACCTACGCGATCGGATGCTCGACACGACGACGGGCGAATACATCAACGAGAACAGCCCCTACTCCCTCCATATGGCGGAGCAGGGCACCGACGCGATGGAGCGCGAGAAGACGTTCCTCTACGCGCAACGCGAGAACAAATTTCTCGGCTATCTCGAGGCGGCGCTGAAGCGAATCGAGAACGGCACGTACGGCGTCTGCGTCGAGTGCGCCGATGATCCGCAGTTCCTCTGCGACACGTGCCCGCTCATCCCCAAGGAGCGGCTGGAAGCGGTGCCGCACAGTCAACATTGCGTGCCGATCAAGATGCGGCAAGAGAAGCGCAAATTTATGCGGTAGCGCGGGAAGGAATCCGAACACAATTGCGAATATTATACGTAACGTTGGCGGTCCTCGTCGTCGATCAGCTGACGAAGCTGACGGTAAAGGGTTTTTCGATTCCGTGGCTCGGCGTGGAGCGGCAAGGCATGCGCTACGGCGAGAGCGTGAACGTGATCGGCGAGTTTTTACGGATCACCTACGTCGAGAACCCGGGCATGGCGTTCGGTTTGGAGTTGAGCCCCGGGCTCAAGCTCGGCGTCTCCATTTTTTCGATCGTCGCGATCGTCGGCTTGGTGTGGTATCTTCACGCCGTCCGCGATCACGGTTTGCCGACGCGGCTCGGCTTGGCGCTCATCCTTTCGGGCGCCGCCGGCAACTTAATCGATCGTATGCTCTACGGCGTGATGTATCACACCGCGCCGTTGTTCTACGGCAAGGTCGTGGATTTCATCTCGGTGGATTTCTTCGACTTCTCGCTCTTCGGGAAGACCTACGAGCGGTGGCCCATCTTCAACGTCGCCGACGCGGCGGTCACCGTCGGCGTGGCGTTGTTGCTGATCTTCGCGCATAAACACACCGGCGAAGAGAAGGACGCCGAAAAAGCGCCGACCGACGAGTCGCTCGAGCCGGCGCTCGACGCGACCGCTTCCGACGCCGCGAACGGAGGCGACGACTAATCGTTCTTCGATCATCGACCCGAGCGTTCTTATGGCGAAAATAATCACCGAACGAACGCTGACCTACGACGCCCAAGCCGGACAGCGGAAGACGCGAATCGACAAGTGGCTCGCGAACGTGATGGGGCAATCCTCGCGCACGAAGATTCGGCGCTGGATCGATCTCGAGTTCGTGAAGGTAAACGGCGAAACGACGAAGGCGAGCTATCAAGTCGTGCCCGGCGACCGCGTCGTCGTCACCATCCCGATTTCACCCCGTCCCGAATACGCCGAACCCGAGGCGATTCCGCTCGACGTTCGCTACGAAGACGAGTACCTCTTCATCGTCAATAAACCGCCCGGCATGGTCACGCATCCCTCCTACGGCCACTACACCGGCACGCTCGTTAACGCGGCGCTTCACCACGCGAAAACTCTCAGCCGCCACAACGACGACGCCTCCCGTCCCGGCGTCGTGCATCGGATCGACAAAGACACCAGCGGATTGCTCGTGCTCGCCAAAGACGAGGAGACGCACGCGGGGTTGGCGAAACTCTTCTTCCATCATTATATTGAGCGTCAGTATTGGACGATCATTTGGGGCGCCATGCCGGAACCCTCGGGCACAATCGCCGAATCGCTCGGCAGAGACAATCGAGACCGAAAGAAGTTCGCCGTCGTCGAGCCGGGCAAGGGCAAGCACGCCGTAACGAATTACGAAACGCTGGAAACGTTCGACATCGCCTCCCTCGTGCGCGTCACGCTCGAGACGGGGCGCACGCACCAGATCCGCGTTCACTTCTCGAGCAAGGGGTGTCCCGTCTTCGGCGACGAGACTTACGGCGGGCGGAACATCCGACACGCCGGCGGATTGCCCGGCGTTAAGCGACGCGTCGATCGCCTCCTCAAGATTATGCCGCGCCAGGCGCTCCACGCCAAAACGCTCGGCTTCACCCATCCGCGCACGGGCGAGAAGCTCCTCTTCGATTGCGAACCGCCCAAAGATTTTCAGGATCTGCTAAGCGCGCTCCGCGCCCAAAAAGCGCGGCTCAAGGAAAAACTGAAAGACCGACGATGATCACGCTCTACAACACCCTCTCGCGTAAGAAAGAGGAATTCAAACCGATCGAGCCGAACGCCGTGAAGTTCTATATGTGCGGACCGACGGTGTACGACTTCTTTCACGTCGGCAACGCGCGCTCGTTTGTGATGTCGGATATGATCCGCCGCTACCTCGCCTACCGCGGGTTCGACGTAACGTTCGCGATGAACTTGACCGACGTCGAAGATAAGATCATCCGTCGCGCCAACGAGGAGAACCAAAGCGCGAAGGAGATCGCCGACCGCTACGCCGACGCGTTTTTCGAGGACGCCGAGAAGCTGAAGATCCGACCCGCCGACTCGAACCCGCGACCGACCGAGCATATGGACGAGATCGTCGCGATGATCGAGCGACTCGTCGAGAACGGCTACGCCTACGAGGTCGGGGGGAACGTCTTCTACGACGTCGCCAAGTTCGAGGGCTACGGCAAACTCAGCGGTAAGAAGCTCGACGAACTCGAGGCGGGCAGCCGCGTGGAGGTGAACAAAGAAAAACGCAACCCGCTCGACTTCGCCCTCTGGAAAAAAGCCAAACCGGGCGAGCCGAAGTGGCGAAGCCCGTGGAGCGAGGGGAGACCCGGATGGCACATCGAGTGCTCGGCGATGAGTTGCGCGCGACTCGGCGAAACGTTCGACGTCCACGCGGGCGGCTCCGACCTGATCTTTCCGCACCACGAGAACGAGATCGCGCAATCCGAAGGCGCCAACGGCAAACCATTCGTCAACTACTGGCTCCACTTCGGATTCCTCAACATCGACGACGAGAAGATGTCGAAATCGCTCGGCAACTTTTTTACCGCGCGCGACGTCCTCGATAACTATTCCGCCGCCTCGCTTCGCTTCTTCTTCGCGCAAACGCACTACCGTTCGCCCCTCAATTTTTCGTCGGACGGGTTGGAGGCCGCCCGCGCCGGCTTGGAGAAACTCCGCGTCCTCGCCGAGAAATTGAAGCGCGCCAAACCCCGCGCGGGTAAAGACGATTTCGACGTCGAGACCCACTACGCCCGCTTCAACGAGGCGTGCGACGACGACTTCAACTTTCCCAAAGGGTTCGCCGTCTTGTTCGATTTCGCGAGAGACGTCAACCGACGACTCGCGCAAGGCGAGCCCTCCGAAACGCTCGTCGAGAAGGCGGGGACGTTTCTGCGGGAGATCGCCGAGGGCGTTTTCGGCGTGGTGGATTTCTCCGAGGATGCCGCCGCCGACCCGACGCTCGAAACCGAGCTGATCGAATTCCTAATCGAATTGCGCGCCGAGGCGAAGCGGGAAAAGAACTACGCGCTCGCCGATCGGATCCGCGACGGATTGGCGGAGCGCGGCGTGCGAATCGAGGACGGGAAGTCGGGCGTCACCTATCGAAAGACGGACGCGTAGATGGCGACGGCGAGCTCGCGTTCGGTTGAGTTGGATCTCGGCGATCGCCGCGTTATGTGCGCGCTCACGAAAAACGCGCGCGCCAAACGTATCATCCTTCGCGCCTCGCCGCCGGGAGACGTGGCGATAACCCTGCCCCGACGCGTCGGCTACGACGAGGGACTGAAATTCGCCGAAAGTCAAATCGAGTGGATCAAGCGACGACTCGGCGCCGCGGGCGACGGGAGATCCTTGTTCGGCGCGCCCCTCGAAGTTATCAGACAAGACGACCTCTTCGCCGACGGCGTCACGTGGCGGCACGACGAGGGCGCCTCCCGGCTGACGATCCTCTCCCCCGCGAACGACGACGCTTCGACCGACGAGATCCTCGAACGGTTTTACGAGCGCGTCGCCGACGAGTACCTCCCCCGCCGCGCGCGGGAATTGGCGCGGCTCTACGGCGCGACGCTTACGCGCGTCGCCGTTCGGAAGCAGCGCTCCCGGTGGGGCAGTTGCTCCTCCAACGGCGCGATCTCCCTCAACCGCCGCCTCGTCCACTTCCGTAAACCCGTCATCGACTACGTTATCGCGCACGAGCTGGCGCACCTCGAATACCTCGACCATTCGCCCGACTTCTGGTGCGTCGTCGAGAAAATGATTCCCGAGTATCGAGCGCTCCGACGCGAGTTGCGCGGCGGCGTCGGCGGGAAGTCCTAACGATGGCGCTCGAGAATTCCGTCGGCGTCGTCGAGTTCGTCTCGGGATCCTACGGCACGTTGCGAAACGAACGAGGCGAGCGGATGCGCCTGCTACTCAAGGGCAAACTCAAAAAGGGTTACACGCACAAGGACGACAAGATGTTCCACACGGACATCGTCGTCGTCGGCGATCGCGCGCGCTATTCGCTCACCGGCGGGGACGCGGCCGCCGAGGAGATCCTCGAACGTCGGAATTGGCTCTCACGCAAAGCTCCGAAGCGACGCGGCGCCCGCGCCAAGGGGGAGCGCATGGAGCAAGTGATCGCCGCGAACCTCGACCGACTGCTGGTCGTCGTTTCTATGCGGACGCCCGACTTCAACAATCGCGCGCTGGATCGCTTTCTCGTCGCGGGCGAAAGCGCGGGCGTTCCGACGGCGGTCGCGTTAAACAAGATCGACTTGGACGAGAGCGGCGAGCACGAAAATTGGGCGCGGCTCTATCGCGACGTCGGCTACGAGGTCTATCCGACGAGCGCCGCCACGGGCGAGGGGGTCGGCGACGTGCGCGAGGAACTTCTCGGAAAGACGACGCTCGTATGGGGCGCGTCGGGCGTGGGGAAAACCTCGCTACTCAACGCCGCCTTCCCGGACCTCGCGCTGCCCGTCTCCGAAGTTAGCGAGGCGACCTCCAAAGGAAAACACACGACCGTCGTTGCGAAAATGCACGAGCCGACGCCCGGCGCGTTCGTGGTGGACACGCCCGGCGTTCGCGAGATCGAACCGTACGGCGTCGAGGAGGGGGACCTTCGGCACTATTTCCCGGAGTTCGAACCGTTCAATAACGAGTGCCGCTACGCTCGCTGCACACACAGCCACGAGCCGGGGTGCGCCGCGGAAGCCGCGGTAGAAGCGGGCGAAATAAGCGTCGAACGATTCGAGAGCTACCTTCGGATGCTCGCGACGATCGAGGACGAACCGAACTACTAACCGCGAGGAACGCGATGCCGATTTTCAACGTTGAGAAATTTCAAAAGGAATTCACGCTCCGCGAGATCGTCGAAGACGACTTTGAGGAAATTCGCCAACTGCAGCTCGTCTGTTTTCCGGGCATGAAACCGTGGACGATCGAACAACTCGAAAGCCATGTGCGGTTGTTTCCGCGCGGACAGATTTGCGTGGAATACGAGGGAACGATCATCGCCTCATCCTCGTCGCTGCTGGTCGATTTCGACATCTACGGCGCCGACCACACGTGGATGGACGCGACGGGCGGCGGGTTCATCGAGAACCACAACCCCGAGGGGGACACCCTCTACGGGATGGAGATTATGGTGCACCCCGGCTATCGCGGGATGAAACTGGCGCGCCGCCTCTACGACGCGCGTAAGCAATTGGCGCGCGAACTGAACCTAATGCGCGTCGTCGTCGGGGGGCGCCTCCCGAACTACGGCGAGCGACGCGACGAGATGACGATCGACGAGTACGTCGAGAAGGTGACCGACCGCGCGATCTACGACCCCGTGCTGACGACGCAAATCGCCAACGGCTTCGCGCTCAAGCGTATCGTCGAAGACTACCTCGACGCCGACGAGGAGTCCGCCGGCTACGCCGCCTTTTTGGAATGGCCCAACATCTACTACCGCCAACCCGATCGCCGCGCCTACATCACCTCGCGCCCCGTGCGGATCTGCGCCGTTCAATATTATATGCGACACGTCGATAGCTTCGACGACTTCGCCGGCCAGTGCGAATACTTCGTGGACGTCGCTTCGGGTTATAAATCCGACTTCGCGCTCTTCCCTGAAATCCTCACCACGCAACTCCTTTCGTTCGTCGAGAACAAGGATCCCGGCAAGGCCGCGCGCGAGCTCTCGACCTTCACGCCGCGCTACCTCGAACTCTTTACGAACCTCGCCATCCGCTACAACGTCAACATCGTCGGCGGCTCGCACTTTGTCGTGGAAGGCGATAAGCTCTACAACGTCTCGTTCCTCTTCAAGCGGAACGGCGAAATCGAGAAGCAATACAAGCTACACATCACGCCGAACGAGCGGCGGTGGTGGGGCGTCTCGCCGGGCGACAAGATCGAGGTCTTCGACACCGACGTGGGTCCCGTAAACATTCAGATTTGTTACGACGTCGAGTTTCCCGAAATCTCGCGCGTGGCGGTGGCGAAGGGCGCGCGGATAATTTTCGTGCCGTTCTGCACGGACGAGCGCCACGGCTATTTGCGCGTTCGGTATTGCGCCCAAGCGCGGTGCGTCGAGAACCAATGCTTCGCCGCCATCGCGGGAAACGCGGGCAACCTGCCGCACGTCGAGAACATGGACATCCAATACGCGCAATCGGCGATCCTTACGCCGTCGGATTTCGTATTCGCGCGCGACGGCGTGGCGCAAGAATGCACGCCGAACGTCGAGACGGTCGTGGTGCACAACGTCGATCTCGAGGCGCTCAAGCGGGCGCGGAAATCCGGCACCACGCAGAACTGGAACGATCGCCGCGACGACCTCTATGAAGTGCGCCTATTGAAGTAGCGCTCAACCCGCGCGGTATTTTCTTCGACAATTGGGGGCGAATCAACGATTGTCGAATTTTGGTTGGAACCTCATGGGGCGGACGCCTCGCGCCTTTCCGCGTCTCGCGTTCACGGCGCTCTACGTTTTTCTCGGACTGCTGAGTTTTTCCTACTGGCACGTCGAACGCGCCACGTTTCTCTACGTCTCCGACGACCTCGCGTTTCTTCCCGCCACAAAAGGCGCGCTCCTCCCGATCGAAACGCCCGACGAAAACGAGCCGCTCTGGCGCGCCGCGTACTTACGGCAAGCCGACGCGGCGAAACGACTGTTCGATGCGGGCAAGGCGCGCGCGTTTTATCTTGCGGGCGAGCCGCTCGTCGTTCGCGCCGCGGCGCGGGCGTTGGCGGATCGTGGCATTGACGCATGGCGCGTGACGGATCTCGGAGAGCTCGACGCGCTCGACGCGCTCGTCGCCTGTCGCGCCGCGCTCAAAAGGAGAGAGTTCCTCGTCGTCGCCGAGGACGAGATCGTACGACGCGCGGTGTACGTCGCCCGTAAACGCGCCTACGCCGCCTACGGCTATGAGACGAAACCGTTCGACGCCCCATGGGAGAAGCGGTTCCCGACTTCGATCGCGCATTCGGTCAACCGCTTTTCGGATCTCGCTTCGGGCGTTGCGTCGCAACTCGCGAACGACGACCGATCCCCCTTCCTCCGCGCCTCGTTCGGCGAGTAACCGACTACCCTTCTCCGTTCTCCCGCTTCGTCCGCAGCGCGATTAACGAATCCCCCTCGCTCGGCTTCGGTTTATTGTCCAACGAAAAGACTCGCAACTTGTTGCTCTTCGTGGCAAGAAAGAGCGGAACGCTCTCCGCGTTCTCCGTCCGCCACCGCTCGTAGTCGTACTCCTCGGTAAATTTTGTCACGCGGATTTCGACTTCCTCGCGCTCGTAGCGTTCGCGGAGATAGTCGCACGTGTATTCCTCCCCGAACAGAATCTGTCCGCGCAAATTCTTCGCCACGGCGGCGCCCCGCTTTCCGGGCGGATCGCCGACGTTGATCTGAAACGCCTCGCCGTGAAATATTTTTGAGAAGTGGAGCGCGGCGAGCGAGTTGACCTCGTTGTTCGGCGTCATCGCGAGGAGCTTGCCTATGCCGCCGAGGTTCAGTTCGTCCACGATGTTCTCGCTGAGCGCGTTGCCGAAATGGGTGCGGAGTCCCTCCATCTTCGCCGCGTTGACGTTCTCGCGGTTGTTGTCCACGAGCGTCGTCTCGAAGCCGAGTTTGGTAAGCGCCTTGGCGACGGCGCGCGAGAACCGATCGGCGCCGACGATGAGACACCCTTGCGGATCGGGCGAAGCGACGCCGAGCCCTCGCGCCGAGAGGGTGGCGCCGAGGCCGTAGAGAACGATGCTCGACGCGACGACGAAGAAGAGGAGCGGTTCGAGGGCGGTCGCGTTCTCGAAGCCCGCCGCGGCGAGTTGAATCGAGAAGATCGCGCCGATGGCGGCGGCGACGATACCGCGCGGCGCCAGCAGCGAGAGGAATATCTTTTCACGGATTGTGAGCGGCTCGCCGATCGTCGAGAGGAATACCGCGGCGGGTCGCGAGACGACGACGAGCGCGCCGACGAAGCCGACGGCGTTCCACGACACGACCTCGAGCGCCGACGGATCCAACCTCGCCGCCAAAACAATAAACAACGCCGAGAGCAAAAGCGGCTGCAGGTTCTCTTTAAACTCGACGACGCGGCGCATGCTTACCCGCTTCTGGTTGGCGAGATAGACGCCCATCACGGTGACGGCGAACAGTCCGCTCTCGGCTTGCACCGCGTCCGAGGCGACAAAGACGGCGACGACCATGGTGAGCGCGAAGGGGCTCTGCAGGTAATCCGGTAAAAGCCGCTTACCGAAGACGACCTCGACCGCCTTCGCGACGACGACGCCCAGCCCGCCTCCGATGAAGACGGTCTTCAACACGCCCGCGACGGCGATCCACATCGCCTCCGGCGCGCCTTCGGCGAGGGCCGCCTCGAAAACGAGAATGGCGAGCATCACGCCGAGCGGGTCGTTCACGATTCCTTCCCACTTCGCGACGGGGTAGGTGTTGCCCGTCGGGCGGATCTGCCGGAGAAGCGGCACGATTACCGTAGGACCCGTGACGACCAAGACGGCGCCGAGCAGGAGCGCGATGGCGAAGGGGAAATCCAAGAACAACAGCGCCGCGCCGGTCGCCGTCGCCCACGTAATCATACCGCCGATCGCCACGAGCTTTGTCGTCGCGCCCGCCGCCTCGCGCATCTCCGAGAATTTGAGCGTCAGACCGCCCTCGAAGAGAATAATCGCCACGGCGATGTTGACGAACGGGAAGAGCGCCTCGCCGAATATCTCGTCGGGCGAGAGCAAGCCCGTGACGGGACCCGCCACGACGCCGAACGCCAACAGCAAGAGAATGGCGGGCATTTGGAAGCGCCACGACAGCCAGTGCGCCAGTAATCCGAAAACGACGATCGACGCCAAGCCGTATATTATTGTATGATCCATATTGTTCGAGCGGTCGAGTTTATGTTTGCGCGTTGCGGGGCGCCTTCCGTTTTGGTATTATGGGAACAAAGATGAGAATTTATTCGTTCATAAACGAAAAGCTAACGGGTATGAGAACCTTGCTAATCGCCGCGCTACTCGCGGCGCTACTCGCGGCGCCCGCGTTCGCCCAAAGCGATCCCGATCCGACGATCGCCGCGATGATCGACGACGTTTCAGAAACCGAACTAATCGCGCACATCGATTCCCTCCAACGCGCGGGGGGCCATTGGAGCCGCGTCAACTTTACGCCCGGCAACGACAGCGGCTACGCCTATATCATCCGCGCGCTCGACGCGATCGGCGGGGACTTCGACGTCGAGCTCGACACCTTTTTTGTCGAGGACGCCGACGCGCCCTACGACGAACATCCCCTGCTGAACATCGTCGCCACGTTCCCCGGCTCCGAGCGCCCCGAAGCGATCTGGCTCCTTGGCGCGCACACCGACGCCTCGGCGAGCAGAGAGGGAAGCTCCTACTGGGATAGCAACTGGGAAACGACGCGCGCGCCGGGCGCGGACGACAACGGAACGGGCGTCGCCGCGCTTCTCGAGATCGCCCGCATTCTCTCCGACACGACGACGGGCTACGTCAACGAAAAAACGATCACGCTCGTCTTCTTCGGCGCCGAGGAATCGGGACCCGCGTACGGGGGCCATCACTACGGCAGTCTCCACTACGCCGAGCAAGCCGCCGACCGGGGCGACGAGATCTTCGCCGCCACCTCCGTCGATATGATCGGCTATAACACCATTAAGGATTTCCAATCGCTCGTCGTCAACGACTCCTCCGTGTGGATCGCGCAGAAG
>WJMR01000290.1 GCA_014727845.1 Ignavibacteriales bacterium | reverse complement strand
TCTTAATCTCTTAACCCCCTGTTAAGGGGGTCGCCGACCAACGGGAGCGGGGGGTTCCGCGAGCAAAGCGAGCGGCGTAGCGACAAGTCGCGATGACCTTCCTCACTGCGCCGGGTCGGTCGGATCGGTCTTCCTCCCTTTCCGCGAACCTCTTCCAAAAATTTTGTAACTTCCGCTCGCGAACGACGGGCGTTCGTCTCCGATTTTGCAACCGATCCCGCGCCGATTACCGCGCGCGGCATCCTAAACCCGCGAACCTATGGCGGAATTCGTTCATCTCCACAACCACACCCACTATTCGCTCCAAGACGCCGCCTGCGCCGTCCCAACTCTGGTGCAAGCCGCCAAGGAGAACAACCAACCCGCCGTCGCGCTCACCGATCACGGCGTCCTCTACGGCGCGCCCGAGTTCTACCGAGAGGCGAACACGGCGGGCGTGAAGCCGATCATCGGCTCGGAAATATATATGGCGTTCGACGGGGAGGATTTTACCTATCGGAAGCCGCCCGACGCCGGAAGGACGAAGCTCTACCGCCACCTCGTGCTGCTGGCTAAGAGCGAGACGGGCTACCGGAATCTTGTGAAGATGGTCAGCCGCTCTTTTCTCGACGAGAGAGCGTTCCACTACCGACCGCGCGTGGATTGGAAGATGTTGGAGGAACACCACGAGGGACTTATCGCGCTTTCCGCCTGCATCGGCGGCGTAATTAATCCCTCGCTCATTCAAGGGAACTACGAGGAAGCCAAACGGTTTACGAAACGCTTCAAGGAACTTTTCGGCGACGATTTCTATCTCGAACTCCAAGACCACGGGCTTGATAAGGACAAATACGTCCTCGAGGGCGTCCCCAAGCTCGCCAAAGAGCTGGACGTGAAGATGGTCGCCACGAACGACGTCCACTACGCGAAACGCGAGCATGCCGTTGCGCACAACGTCCTGCTGTTGCTTTCGAATAAATCGCCCGATAAGGATTACCGCAAACTCCGCTACGGCGCCGACCGGTTCTACTTCAGGTCCACCGAGGAGATGGTGAAGCTCTTCGGCAAGTATCCCGGCGCGATCGAGCACACGCTCGAGATCGCCGAGAAGTGCCGGTTCGAGTTCGACTTTTCGAGCAAGCATTTCCCCGTCTTCCCGATACCCGAGGAGAGCCCCGCGAAAACGCTCGACGACTACTTCGAGCTGCTGGCGCGCGAGGGGTTGGAGAAGCGCTACGGCGAGATCACGCCGGAAATCCAAAAGCGGTTCGACTTCGAGGTGGACGTCATCAAGGAGATGGGATTCCCGGGCTATTTTCTCGTTACGCAGGATTTCATCCGCGCCGCCCGCGAGATGGGCGTGCCCGTCGGTCCCGGCAGAGGCAGCGCGGCGGGCAGCATCGTCGCCTACGCGCTCCGCATTACGGATATCGATCCGATCGAATACGACCTCCTCTTCGAGCGCTTCCTCAATCCCGCGCGGAACACGATGCCCGACATCGACGTCGATTTCGCCGACACGGAGCGGTGGAAGGTGATCGAATACGTTAAGGAGAAATACGGCGAGAACAGCGTTAGCCAGATCATCACGTTCAACACGCTCAGCTCCAAAGCCGTTATCCGCGACGTCGGGCGCGTGCTCGGCGTGCCGATACCGACCGTCAACGAGATCGTTAAGCCCATACCGAGCGCGTTCGGCAAAGTCTATTCGATCGACAAAGCGCTCGAGGAGGTTCCCGAGCTCCGGTGGCTCCGCGAGACGGGCGACGAGACGCTCCGCGAGCTGGTGAAATACGCGCGGATACTCGAGGGGATGAATCGGAACGCCTCCAAACACGCCGCGGGCGTCGTCATCGCGCCGGGGGAGGTGAGCGATTACGCCCCGCTCGCCAAGCAAGGCAAAGGGGACGTCGTCGCGCAATACTCGATGAACGAGATCGAAAACGCCGGGCTCCTCAAAATGGATTTCCTCGGACTCCGCACCCTCTCGATTATCCAAGACGCCGTCGCGCTCGTACGAGAACATCGCGGCGTCGAGGTGGACGTCGAGCGCGTACCCGTTGACGACGAGAAGACGTTCCGACTCTTTTGGGAAGGACGAACGACCGCCATCTTCCAATTCGAGTCGCCCCAAATGCGGGAGTACCTCAAGCGCCTCCGTCCGCAATCCATCAAGGATCTCACCGCGATGAACGCGCTCTATCGACCCGGACCGATGGGCTTCATCGACGAGTTCATCGAGCGCCGATTCGGACGGAAACAAGTCGCCTACGCCCACCCCGAGCTCGAGCCGATCCTGAAAGAGACCTACGGCGTCATCGTCTATCAAGAGCAGGTCATCCGCATCGCCAACCGGTTCGCGGGCATGTCGCTGGCGGACGCCGACATCTTGCGCCGCGCGATGGGCAAGAAGAAAAAGGAGGCGATGATGGAGCAGAAGGAGAAGTTCCTCGGCGGATGCGAGCGACGCGGCATTCCGAAGAAAACCGCGCACGAGATTTTCGCGATGATCGAGGAGTTCGCCCAATACGGCTTCAATAAAAGCCACGCCGCCGCCTACTCCTATCTCGCCTACCAAACGGCGTATCTGAAAGCGCACTATCCCGCCGAGTTCCTCGCCTCCAACCTCAAGCACGAGCTGAACAACCAAGCCAAGGTGGCGTTCATTCTGGAGGATTGCCGTAAGCTCGGCATCCCCGTCCTACCGCCCGACGTCGCCAATCCCTCGCTCTATTTTAACGTCGAGAACGGGAAGATCCGCTTCGGTATGGCGGCGATCAAGAACGTCGGCGTGAAGGCCGTCGAAGAGATTATCGCCGCGAGGAAACGATTGGGGCGGAATTTTACGTCCATCTTCGACTTCGCCTCGAGCGTGGACACGCGGCAGGTGAACAAGCGGGCGGTGGAGGGATTGGCGTTGGCGGGCGCGTTCGATTCCGTCGAGCCGAACCGGCGGGCGATCTACGAATCGGCGAGCGCGGCGATCGAATACGGCGCGAAGATGCGCGAGCTGAAGGAGATCGACGCGGGCGGGCTGTTCGGAGGCGTCGAAGCGGAAGAATCCGAACAAGAGCCCGAACCGCCTATGCCGAGCATCGAGGATTGGGACGAGCGCGAGAAGCTAATGCGCGAACGCGAGGCGACGGGATTCTATATGTCCGCCCACCCGCTACGCAAATACGAGATCGAAGCGCGCGCGCTCTCCACGGCGGATTTGGCGGATACCGAGAATCTGCGAGACGACGACACGGCGCGCGTCTGCGGCGTCGTCGTCGATCTCGAAACGAAGCTCGACAAGAACGAGAACAAGATGGCGTTCTTCGAGATCAACACGATGACCGGTTCCTGCAAGGCGGTGATGTTCGCGAGCGCGTTCGAGATCTACGGCGACGCGATAGAACCGGAGGCGCCCGTCTTCCTCACGGGCAAAGTCCGCTCGACGGGGGATAACGTGCAACTGCAGATCGAGGAGGCGCTCAAGATCGACGAAGCGCGCGAGCGATACGTGAAATACGTCCGCTTAGACGTGCCCCCCGAGCGCCAAACGCCCGAGACGATCGAGAAGCTCAAAACCCTCTTCGAGCGGCGCCGAGGCAAAGCGCGCCCCGTGCTCGCCGTCTCGGATAACGGCGCGGGCGAGCGACTCTTCCGGTTGGACGAGCGGTGGAGCGTGCAAATAACCGACGAATTCTACGAAGACGTCGCCGACCTCCTCGGCGAAGACGCCGTTACGCTTATCTCGACGAGGTAAGGGGGGGGGAGCGAAAATACATCGCTATGGTTTGGTACTTATCCCTCGATAATGTATATTATCAACTATAAGCGAATGAAAAAAAGCCGAGGTGTTACTATGGGTGATACTAAAAAACCGAAGCCGAAACCGAAGCCGGGGTCCAGCCAGGACACACCAATATCCGAAGCTACTCGTTCCAATGGTGAAAAGTCGGGCAAAAAAAGACGCTGATCAACCATTGATTGTCTTCAAATAGATAATCCAGTAGAATAGCAATGCTGACGCAATAAGTAATAAGAAAATTGCACCTTTCATTAGTTTTATGCGTTTTCTATTATTCTCCTGGTGTTTATCGAAGTAATCACCCGCCTGGCGAACTATCTCCTCCTTAAATCCTTCCTCCGGTTTGTTAATAAGCTCATCATTGATGAGCCTTTTAGGATTGATGTGCTCGACCGTTAGAACATTTATGGCTTTATAATAACAAATCAAACCTACCAAT
>WJMR01000289.1 GCA_014727845.1 Ignavibacteriales bacterium | reverse complement strand
TGTCGATATCGTAGAGCGTCTTCATCCGCTTGCGAATCTTTTCCTCTTGTTGGTTCATCGGTTGGCCGCCGCCGTTGACGCATCCTCCCGGACACGCCATCACCTCGACGAAATGGTAGGGCGATTTCCCGGCGCGGATTTCCTCGAGTATCGGTTTTACGTTTCCGATGCCGTTGACGACGGCGAGCTTCAGCTCGATATCGCCGACGGGGACGGTCGCCGTCTTCACGTTGTCCATCCCGCGGGCGTTTTCGAACTCGGGATTCTCCAACTCCTCTCCCGTAAGCTCGTAGTACGCCGTGCGGACCGCGGCCTCCATCACGCCGCCGGTGGCGCCAAAGATCACCGCCGCGCCCGTCGATTCGCCGAGCGGATCGTCGAACTCGTCTTCAGGTAGATCGGAGAAATCAACGCCCGCCATGTTGAAGAAGCGCACCAGCTCGCGCGTGGTGAGCACCGCGTCCACGTCGGGGTTGGCGTCCTCGCCCAACTCGGGGCGACCCGCCTCGTACTTCTTGACCGTGCACGGCATAATCGAAACGACGTACACGTCGTCCGGATCGACGCCCAGCTTCTTGGCGTAGAAACCTTTGATCACCGCGCCCTCCATCTCGTGCGGCGATTTGCACGTCGAGATGTGATCGCGGAGATCGCCGTGAAACTGCTCGGCGTATTTAACCCAGCCGGGGCAGCAACTCGTGAACATAGGCAGCGCGCCGCCCTCTTTCACGCGATGGATGAGCTCCGTCCCCTCCTCCATAATGGTGAGATCGGCGGCGAAGTTCGTGTCGAACACTTTCTTGAAACCGACGCGCCGCAAACCGGCGACGATCTTGCCCGTCACCTCGGTTCCCGCGGGGAGTCCGTATTCCTCGCCAACTGCGGCGCGCACCGCCGGGGCGATCTGCACGACGGGGTATTTCTTCTTATTCCCCAGCGCCGCGGAGACGTCTTTCATATGGCTCTTCTCGCGCAACGCCGCCGTCGGGCAGGCGAGTATGCACTGACCGCAGAGGATGCAGTCGCTGACGTTCAACCCCTTGTTGAAGGGCGTCGCGACGATTGATTGAAAGCCGCGTCCCGTATAGTCGATCGCGTTTACTTTCTGAATCTCGTTGCAGACGCGCACGCACCTGCCGCAGAGAATGCACTTCGCGGGATCCCGTTCTATCGACGCGCTCGAGATGTCGATCGCGTGATCCTTGTGCTCACCCGCGTAGCGGTGCTCGCGAACGCCGTAGCGCTCGGCGAGATCCTGCAGTTCGCAGTTTTTATTCCGCACGCAAATAAGGCAATCCTGCGGATGGTTCTCTACCAGCAGTTCGACGATCGTCTTGCGGGCGCGACGAACGCGCGGCGAGTTGGTGTCCACTTTCATGCCGTCGGCGACGGGGAAGGCGCACGAGGGCAACAGTTGCGGGCGTCCCTCTACTTCCACCACGCAAATGCGACATCCGCCCGTGGGGAATAGATCCTTGAGATGACAGAGCGTCGGGATGTTTACGCCGACCGACTTGGCGGCTTCCAGCACCGTCATCCCCTCTTCGGCTTGGACTTGTACGTTGTTGATGGTTAGTTCGACCATGGCTATTCGCTCTCCAAAATTTAGTTGACGTTCACGGCGTTGAACCGGCACGATTCGAGACACATACCGCACTTGATGCACTTATCCTCGATGACGTAGTGCGACTCGCCTTTCTTTCCGACGATCGCCTCGACCGGGCACTTGCGCGCGCACAGCCCGCATCCCGAGCAGACCGAGTTGTCGATCGTGTAGGTGAGCAGCGGTTTGCAGACGCCCGCCGCGCACTTCCGCTCGTAGAGGTGCTCCTCGTATTCCTCGCGGAAATAGTGCAATCCGGAAAGCACGGGGTTGGGGGCGGATTGCCCCAAGCCGCATAGCGATGTGTCCTTGATGACGCTCGCCAGACGCTTCAAATGCACGACGCCCTTGAAGCGACGGAGCTGCTCTAACTTGTCGGCTTTCGGACCGTACGCCGTCGGGATCCGCTCGATGATCTCTAGCATCCGCTTCGTTCCCTCGCGACAGGGCACGCACTTACCGCACGACTCGTTCTGGATGAAGCGCAGGAAGTATTGCGCGACGTCCACCATACAGGTGTCCTCGTCCATCACCACGAATCCGCCCGAGCCCATCATCGCGCCGACGTCCTTCAGCGATTCGTAGTCCACCTTCGTCTCGATGACGCTTTCGGGGAGGCAGCCGCCGGAAGGTCCGCCGATCTGCACGGCTTTGAATTTTTTATTGAACGGAATGCCGCCGCCGATCTTGAAGACGACGTCTTCGAGCGTAACGCCCATCGGCACCTCGACCAATCCCGTGTTGACGATCTTGCCCGAGAGCGCGAAGACCTTGGTGCCCTTGCTCTTCTCGGTGCCGATCGAGGCGAACCACTCGGCGCCTCGGTTAACAATCTGCGGCACGTTGGCGAGCGTCTCGACGTTGTTGAAGTTCGTCGGCTTGCCCCACAATCCCGACTGCGCGGGGAACGGGGGTCGCGGACGCGGCATACCGCGCTTGCCTTCGATCGAGGCGATGATGGCGGTCTCCTCGCCGCAGACGAACGCGCCCGCCCCTTTCTTAATCTTCAGTCGGAAGTCGAACCCGCTGCCGAGGATATCCTCGCCGAGCAAGCCGTATTCCTCGCATTGTTTGATCGAGTTCTCGAGCGTCCGGATCGCCTGCGGATACTCGGCGCGGCAGTAGATGAAGCCCTTCGAGGCGCCGATCGCGTAGGCGTTAATGATCAATCCTTCGATGAGCTTGAACGGGTCGCTCTCGAGCACCGACCGATCCATAAACGCGCCGGGGTCTCCCTCGTCGGCGTTGCAGACGACGTACTTTTGGTCGGCGTTTTGCTTATAAGCGAGCTCCCATTTGATTCCCGTCGGGAACCCCGCGCCGCCTCTGCCGCGCAAGCCGCTCGTCTTAATCTCTTCGACGACTTCGACGGGCTTCATCAATCGGAGCGCCTTATCGAGCGCCTTGAAGCCGCCGACGGCGATGTAGGAGTCGATCGAGTCGGGATCGATAATGCCGCAGTTCTCCAACACGACTTTCATCTGATCCTTAAAGAAGAGTTGGTCGTTGAGATGCGAGCATTTCCCGTTTCGCTTCCCGTGCGTCCCGAGGAGATTCTCTTCGTAGATCTCGCCCTCCACCAACGTCTTCCGTAAGAGCTTCGACACGATTTTCGGCGTCACCTCGCCGTAGGATATTCTGTCGCCGTTCGGCAACTTAACGTCCACGATCGGCTCCATCGCGCAGTAGCCCACGCATCCCGTCTTCTCGACGCGCGCCTTCACGCCGAGGTTTTGTAGCTCCTTCTCGATCGCCTCTTTCGTCTTGAGCGCGCCGGCGGCGACGCCGCACGTGCCGCTTCCGATCAAGATAACGGGCTCGTCGTGCTTCTCGAACCGAACGCGTTCGCCGTATTCGAGAACCTCTTGCTTGTGCTTTTCGTCGTGGTGGCAGAGCGGTCCTTCGTTGCAACATTGTATGAACGACTCGCAGGATTTCTCCGCGCTATGCCAACACTCGTCGCAACACATATCCATATAGTTTTTCATAACGCTTTCGTTCCTTCTTCGCTTACGCTTCTTTTTTCTTCGCGGATTTGAACGGCTTCAGGATTTTCGGAACGTCCTTCGGCGTCAAGCGTCCAAAGAACTCGCCGTTGATCGAGATCACGGGCGCGATCGAGCAGGCGCCGATGCAGCTAACGGTCTCGAGCGTGAACTTCTTATCTCGCGTCGTCTCCCCCGCCTCGATACCCAACTCGTTCTCGATGGCGGTGAGAAGGTTCGCGGAGTTCTTGACGTGACACGCCGTGCCGCGGCATACGCTCACGAGATTCTCGCCGAGCGGCGTTAAGCGAAACTGATTGTAGAACGTCGCCACGCCATACACCCGGCTCAGCGACAACCCCACGTAGTCGCCGATCTCCTGTAACATTTTTTCCGATAAATAGCCGTACTCCTCTTGCGCGTCCTGCAGAAGAGGAATAAGCGAACTCGAATCTAATCGTTCATATTTTTTAAAGAATGCTTCGCTCATTGTCGTATCCTTCTGTTTGAGATTTCATCATAATCTAATCACGTTTCGTGCCGCTAATTATTCCCCCAATATTGGCTTGTTATTTTATGGCACACATTATGATATAGTGCGGGATCGTTCCTAAAGTGAGAATAAAAATCGGAAATGAGAAAGGCGACGGTTTTCCGCTTTGCGCTATGCGGTTTGCCGTTTTTCTTCGGCTTTTGGTAGGATTATCTCAAAACGCGCTCCCCCCTCGGGTTTGTTGGCGACGGAGATGGAGCCGCCATGCGCCGAGATGATGTTCTGGGTGATCGCCAATCCGAGCCCCATCCCCTTCTCCTCGAGCTTAGTCGTAAAGAACGGATCGAAGATTTGATCGAGGTGATCCTCCGGTACGCCCGGACCCGAGTCGGCGACGACGACGACGATCTGATCGCCGCGCTCGACAACGCTCGCCTCGATCCGCTTTTCCATCGCTTCGTGAGATTTCAGCGCCTGCACCGCGTTGCCGAGGAGATTGAGAAACACTTGCTCGATCTGCGTCGGGAACCCCTCGATCTTTCCCGTCGGTTCGGCGACGCGCTCCACGAACTCGACGTCGTGCTCCTTCATCTGCGCGTTCAGTAGCGAGCGCGCGGCGTGGAGGCACTCGACGACGTCCGTCTTCTCCTTCTCGATCCGCTTCTGGCTTTGGACCAGCTCGCGCATATGATTGACAATCTTGTCGATCCGCTCCGCCTGATCGGAGACAAACGCAAGCTTATCGGCCAACTCGCTCATCGGCACGTCGGGGTTGCGCTTGTGGAGAAAGAGCATCCCGTCCACCATCACCTTCAGCGCGTTGAGCGGTTGATTGATCTCGTGCGCCACTCCCGCGGCGAGCGTGCCCATCGAGATAAGTCTCGCCGTCTTCTCCATCATACGCGTCGCCTCGGCTTCGTTGCGCTCGCGTTCGAGTCGCTTCTGCTCGGTCATATCGCGAACGATGGCTTGAATAAACCGGTTGCCACGAAGCTCGAAGACGTTCGCCTTAATCTGCGCCACGCGCTTGTCGCCGCTTTTCGTCGTCACTATCGCCTCGTAGGGTTTTTCGCGGCTCGCGGCGTCTCTCCCCTCGAGCGCCTCCCGAATGGTTCGCGTCTCGCCCGTCTCGGCGTCGAGCGCCGTAATCGTCTCGCCGATGATCTCCGTCCGCTCCCGCTCAAGCAAGCGCTCCGCGGCGATGTTGCAATAAACGACGCGCCCCTCTCGCTCTTCGGCGACGAAGATCGCGTCGAGCGCCTCCTCGAACAATCGACGATACTTTTCCTCCGAGTCGGCGAGGCGTTGCTCGTAGCGGCGAGTTTCGGTCACGTCGATCGCCGCGACGATATCTCCCTCGGCGAGGCCGTCGTTTCCGAGAAACGGCGCGCGGTGGAAGATCACGTCTCGCACCTCCCCCGACGTACCGACGAATTTCGTTTCGACCGTCGCGTTCTCGTCCTCCGCCTCGTCCAACTCATGCGGCTGAAAACGACGGTCGTTCCGATAGACCTTGTTGTTGAGAATCTCCTCGCGCGACTTGCCCGAGAAGCGCTCGAACGCCGCGTTGCAACCGATATATTCCCCGTCTCGGTTGCGATAGTACACGGGGATCGGCACCGCGTCCAAGAGCGTCTGCTGGAACTTGAGTTGCGCGCTCAGCTCTTTTTGGATGCGCTTATAGTCGCCGACGTCCATCAACACGCCGACAACGCGCGAGGGTTTCTCGCGACGCGTCCAACTCACCACCTTGCCCTTCACAAGCACGTCGATGTAGTCGCCGTCGTTCTTGCGGACGCGATGCTCGGAGACGTACATCTCCGACTCGCGCCTCAAGTGCTTGAACAACCCCGCGAGCGCCTCGCGCTTCTCTTCGGGATGCACCCGGTCGAACCAGTCGATTGTGTTAATCGTGCCGCGCTCGTTAATCTCCTCCTCCGAAAAACCGAGCAACTGCAACGCGCCCGGCGAGAGGAAGAACTCCTGCGCGGGTAGGTTCCAATCCCACACGCCGTCGCCGCCCGCCTCGAGCGCGAACTTCCATCGCGCCTCGTTCTCGAAGAGCCGCTTGCGTTCGAGCGCGCGCCGCTCGGTGACGTCGCGATTGACGTTGACGATGTTGATCGTTTCGCCGTCGTCGTCCGTAATAGAAAAAACGCGGGACTCGACGCGAATCGGGGCGCCGCCCCGCCGCCGCTGAATCACGTCGCCGTGGAACACGCCGTCCTCGTTAACGTAGGGCAAATCTCGTTGCAACTCGTCGGAAACCAACTCGGTGCGGAGAAGCCGGACGCTCGACTTGCCGATCGCCTCCCGTTTCGACCATCCGTATATGATCTCCGCGCCCTTGTTCCAATCCACGACGGTGAAGGCGGCGTCGTTGTTAGTGACGATGATCGCGTCGCCTACGTTGTCCAACGCGAAGGCGCGTCGTCTCGTCTCCTCCTCGAACGCCTTTTGTTCGGAGACGTCGCGAATCACGCCGAGGACGCCGCCGTCGGTCAACGCCTTAAGG
>WJMR01000288.1 GCA_014727845.1 Ignavibacteriales bacterium | reverse complement strand
CCGTTACGGTGAAGTATATCGCGGCGGTCTTCGCGTCCTCGGTGAACGTAACCTTGGCGGGGAATCGAATCGTGTCCGCGATCTCGACTCCGTAGGTATTCTCGAACGCCTTCGGCGCGATTTCCACCGTCGCTTCGCGCGTTCTCCCCGAACGTTTTTCAATCGGCTCGTCGAAGAATAGGCGCGCGGGAATTTCCGAACCGTTGGCGTACTTATCCGTGACGGATTCCCGCACATCCACGGTAACCGCGGCGATCATCCCCAACGCGAGCAATCCGATCCACACATAATTCAGCATAGCGTTCTCTCGCCCCTCTATCCAAACAGCAATCGTACGATAAACAGCGCCGCGAGCACGCCCGTTATATCCGCCAGCAACCCGGCGGGCAACGCGTGCCGCGTGTTTTTAATGTTCACCGCTCCGAAGTAAACGGCGAGCACGTAGAACGTCGTTTCCGTGCTGCCGAAGAAGGTGGAGACGAGAATGCCGATAAAGGAGTCGGGTCCGTGCGTGGCGATGATTTCCGCCATCACGCCGAGCGAGCCGCTACCGGAGAGGGGACGCATCAACGCCATCGGCAACGCCTCGGCGGGCATCCCGACGAGATCGGTGAGGGGCTTGAGCCCCATGATCAACCACTCCATCGCGCCGCCCGCGCGGAAGATACCGATGCCCATCAGCATCGCGACGAGATACGGGATGATCCGCACCGCCACGTTGAAGCCCTCCTTCGCGCCTTCTACGAACGTCTCGTACACTTTCACTTTCTTGAAGGCGCCGAACGCGACGAAGACGACGATGATCAACGGGATGGCGACGATCGACGCCATCTGCACGACGTCTTTGAGGAGGTCGGGGTTGAGGAACGAAAGCGCGTCGCCAACCGCTCGCAACGCGCCCGTCGCCCAAAGGATCGCGCCGAGGGCGAGAACGCCGAGCGCGACGAGGATACCCTTCATATTGGCGCGGATTCGCTCCGGCATTTCGCGAAACGGAATCGGAAACTTTTCGAAGAGCTTCGTCGCGAGGATCGCCATGATCGTCGCGCAGAACGAGCCAAAGATCGCCGTGCCAATGATAACCGCGGGTTGCGAGCTGCCCGCCGCCGCGCGCACCGCGATCGCCGTCGCGGGTATCATCGTCAAGCCCGCCGTGTTGATCGCGAGGAAGGTGCACATCGCGTTCGACGCGGTCTCCTTTTTGGGATTGAGCTTTTGCAACTCCTCCATCGCCTTGAGCCCGAAGGGGGTCGCCGCGTTACCCAGACCGAGGAAGTTCGCCGAGACGTTCATGATGATCGATCCAATCGCGGGATGATCCGACGGCACGTTCGGAAAGAGAAATCGCATAATCGGACGGAGCGCCAACGCGATGTATTTAATGAGACCCGCCTCTTCGGCGATCTTCATCACGCCGAGCCAGAGCGCCATCACGCCGATAAGCCCGAGCGCGATGTCCACCGCGATCTCCGCATAGTCGAGCGCCGAGTTCGTCACGTCCTTCAGCTTTTTGAAACTCACCGATTCGAGCGTCACCTCGGCGCGATACACGCCCGGCTCGTCGGTCGCGCGCAGCGTCGCGTTCGCCGTTAGGTCGTTCTCCTCGCCCGTCACCGACGCCATCGTCCGCCAGATCTCGGGCGACGCGGCGTCCACCGTGAAATACACCTTCGAGGGATCGCCGCCCTTCGTCGCCGTCAGCTTGATCGGCGTCTCGACGGGCGCCTCGACGTCGGCGTCGTAGAACTCGTTGAACGTTTCCGGCTCGACGATCATCCGCGCGTCGTACGCTTTGCCCGACGCTTTTTCGTAATCGTCCACGCGCACGGTCGCCTCGAACGGCTCGCCGTTGCGATACTTGTTGTCGGCTTTTTCGTAGAGGTCGGTCGAGACGGCGGCGACCATCCCGAGCGCGATCAGCCCCATCCAAACATAATTTAGCATACGCTCGCTTTCGTTTTAGCCGCGATTGGCGCGGCGTTTACCGTACGGCTTCGACTTCTATTTCGTGACGGTGCGGTCGCGCGTGATTGCCGCGCTCGTTCGCGACGATAATCCGCACGACGTGCTCGCCGAAGTACATCGTCAGAAACGGCAGGCGCAACACGCCCGTCGTCGGCTCGTAGTGGAACGAAGTCGTCCGCTTACCGTCCACGAAAACGCGGATCGTTTCGGGATCGACGCCCGTCCTATCCGCGAGTTTATAAAGCAGTATCGCGCCGCCCGCGTCGTCCGGCTCCGCGCCCAGATACTCGATCGTCGGAAATCCCGCCGCGTAGTATTTGGCTATGCCGAGGAAAATCCCCCACGCCTCGACGCGATTGAACTCTTCGAGCGCGAGTCGCGGCTCCTCGAAATCCGAAGAAATGAAACTCGCCTCCACCAACACGCCGGGAACGTCGATGTTCCTCAACACGCTGAAACCCGCGCCGTCGTAGATCCAATAGTCCGAGTACGTACCGTCGAACGAGCCGAGGCCTCCCGAGTTCCGCATCGCGTAAGCGAGGTCGCGTTGGATGTACCTCGCGACGTCGCGGTTGCTCGGTTCATATTCGAACGCCCCCTCCTTCGCGTGGTAAAACGTCGAAGTGTAGTTCGCCGTTCGGTTGCTCGCGGCGTTATGGTGGATTGAGACGAACAGGTCGGCTCGGATTTCGTTCGCTCGCTCGGCGCGCTCTTCGAGACCGACCGTCTCGTCTCCGACGCGCGACATATACACCCGCGCGCCCGCGCGTTCCAAAAACCCTTGCAGGAATTTCGAGACCGCGAGGTTCGCCTCTTTCTCCTCGACCACGCCGTTCGGCGAGATCGCGCCCGGCTCCTCACCGCCATGTCCGGGGTCTATGAATATCTTCTTTCCGCGAAGGTGCGGCTCGTAGGTCGCGATCCGCTCGCCGAGTTTCGATTCGTCGGTTAAGATTTCCGGCACGACGTAGTGCGTTTCCAATTTCGACGGCGTGCAAGCGGCTAAGAGCGCGACGACGGCGACGTAAAGGTATGGACGTTTTATATGGGATTTCACGGCGAAGCTCGTTGTGTTAAGAAGCGCGTGTAAGAATTTTTCAATTTGACACATCGTTAAGAAACATGCAACCGAACGCTACGGGCCGCACAACTCCGCCGAGCATCCATCGCACCGGTCGCGTCGTTTCGGATACTCTCCGCGCCGAACGCCGTCGGCGAGCGCGTCCAACTCTTGCGCGAACGCCTCAATCTCCGTACGACTTCGCGCGCGGACGCGCGGTCGTTCTTCGGAATCGAGGAAGTGTAGTCGCGTCGTTACGCGCGTCGCGTCCGGATATCGCGCCGCCGCCAATACGGCGTAGCAACCGAGTTGAAATTCGTAGCGCGCGTAGGCGGCCTCGTCGGGCGCGCCCGCTTTGTAGTCGGTGATTTCTATCGCGCCGTCCCCCTCGGCGAGTAGATCGATCACGCCTTGGAGACGGTAGCCCTCGCGCGTGGCGAACAACTCGAGCTCCCGCTTTGCTTTCGTCGCTTCCGCTCGCTTTGCCGTCTCGCTCTCGCGGAACCGGCGTAACGTATCGAGCGCCTCCTCCGTCCGCTCGTTTATCGTCTCGCTAGACGCCCCGATGCATACGCGTTCCCATCCGGCTCGGAAAATGGCTCGCGCTCGTTCGATCGGCATCCGTCTCGCGATCGCCTCGTGGAGTAGCGTTCCCCGCAAGGCCGCCCGCTCCCGTCGCTCGTCAGCGTCGTCGGACGAGCGTAGTCCGAGTTCGTACTCTATATAATATAGATAGGGACACGTTCGGTACGTCTCCAATTGCGAGACCGAGAGCGTCGGGACGTATCGATCGCGCGCGTCGATCGCTTCGGTCGCGCGCGGTCGCGGCGGCTCGAACGCGACGACCGCGTCTCGCGTTTCCACCGACGGAACTTCGCGTATGATCGGAACGACGATCTCGAGGTCGATTATCCGGCGGCGATACTCTTCTTCCGGACGAGAGAGCGCAAGCGTCGTCATGATCGTCGCGCCGTGTTCGTCGTATCTATCGCCGAGCGCGTCACGCAATACCTTCCACATTCCCGTTCGCGTCTCACCCCCGCCGGACGCGCATATCGCGAGGTATCGCTTCGCGCGCGTCGTCGCGACGTAGAGAAGTCGCTTCACTTCCGCCTCTGAGCGTCGTCGCTCCACGAAGTCGCGCAGTTGCCCGAGCGGTGGCGCCTCGTATCCGAAAAACGGATCGCCGCGTCTCGGCGTTTTCGTGAGGAAGCCGAACTCCTTGTCGATCGTCAACTCGCCCGCGCGGGAAACGTCCCGCATTTCCCGCTCGTCCGCCGCAAAGACGAGCACCGCCTCGAACTCCAATCCCTTCGCTTGATGGATCGTCGAGACGACGACCGCGTCGGCGTTCTCCTCGGGCGGAGCGACGGCGCTTACTCGATCGCGCGCCTCGGCCGCAAACGCCGCCGCGTCGGACGTTCGTTCACGCTCGTAGTCGATCGCCGCGCGAGAGAGGATCTCGTACGCCCGCGCCGCGTCCGGGTCCCGACGCGATATGCCCGCCCACCGCGTCTCCGCGTGTATCGCGTCGATGAGCGCGGAGGGATAGGCGACGCCGAGCGCCGCGCGATGTCTTGTGATCGCGGCGTGTATTTTACGTCCGCGCTCCGACCGACTCGCCGCCTTCACAAACTTCTCCCAAAACGAATCCCCCTCTTCCGCCGCCGCCTCGAGAACATCCGCGTCGTCTAATCCGATAAGCGGCGATTGCAACACCCCGACGAGCGCCCTGTCGTTTCGCTCGTCGAGCGTCGCGTCCAAGTAATTCAGCGCGTCGCGTAGGTAGCCGCCCGCCGTCGCCTCTCTATCGCCCTTGAATACCGCGGGTATCCCGAGCCGCGCAAACGCGCGTCGCAACGGCGCAAACGATTTCCGCTTCCGACACAACACGGCGATCTCGCGGCGTTCGAGGTCGTCTCGCTCGTCGAGAAGAGCGGCGACGCGCTCCGCCGTCAAGTCCGCCTCGCTCTCCACGTCGTCGGCGACAAGGAACTCGATCGATCCCGGCTCGCTCGGATCTTTCGCGCACACCAACTCGGAGTGTTCCGGCTCGTGGTAGCGCGGTCGCGGATTCCTGAACGCCTCGGCGAACACGGCGTTGACGAAGCCGCACACGTTGGGCGCCGCGCGGAAACTCTCGGCGAGCGTCGCCGTCGCGCCGTATGCTCGCGTTACGTCCTCGCGCGTTCGTCGGAAGGTCTCGGGATCGGCGCCGCGAAATCGATACACGCTCTGCTTGTCGTCCCCCGCCACAAAGAGATTGGCGACGCCGCGCTTCAACTCTCCGACGAGCGGCGAGACTATCGCCCGTTGCGTCTCGTCCACGTCTTGATATTCGTCAACCATCACGGCGCGATACCGCCGCTCAAGTTCCGCGCGCGTCTCGTCGCGTCCGAGGAGCGCCAACGCGCCGAGAATCATATCGTCGAAGTCGAGCGCCGCGCGGGTTCGTTTACGCCTCTCGTAGCGCTCGTTTGCGTCTCGAAAAATCGGAGCGAAGGCGGCTACGAACTCGGCGTGCGATCTATGATTCGGTTCTCGATCGAGTTCGGCGAGGAACGCCAAGCGCTCCTCCGTTCGCGCGAGCGCGTCTCGCAACCCGTCGCGCGAGCTTTCGGGAAGGTACTCGGTTTTGCGTATCTCGCCCGCCTTGGTCGTCGTTATCTCTCGAAGCTCTCGCAACGCGTCTATTGCGTCGGATCGATGCTTGGCGTTTGCGGCATTACCCAATAGCCCTTCGGCGGCGCGCGCCCGTGCCGCGCCTTGTTCCGTCGCTCGTCGATTAATCGATTCGAGATCTTGTAAGAGCGGCGGAACTTCCTCCGCGGAGATCCACTCCGCCGCCTTATCGTACGTCTCGATCAGCGTTCTCTCGATATCCTCCACGCCCCCGTCGTACCGCTCGAGTCCGAACTCGTGAAGCGCCAATCGCGCGCCCAACGCCTTCACGAGGGCGCGCTCCAACCGCGCGACGGATCCGAAGAGACGAGCCAACCGCTTGACGCCCTCGACGTCCTTGATTGTTTGCGCGACGACCGCGGCTCTCGCGGCTTCGCGTTTCCACTCGTTCGCCTCCTCCCCCGCCAACGCTCTCGCGTTCGGATCGACGTCGGCTTCGAGGGCGTACTCGCGGAGAAGGTTAAGGCAAAAGGCGTGTATGGTTTGGATGGGCGCGTCGGCGAGCGCGTCGCGCGCGTCCAAGGCGAGAGCGACGTCCGAGGGGTCTTCGGAGACGAGGCGGGCGTCCAGCTCCTCCGCCACTCGTCGCTTCATCTCGGCGGCGGCCTCTTCGGTAAAGGTGACGGCGAGAATCTCCGAGGGAGAGACGCCGTCCTCCAACACCAAGCGCGTATAGCGCGCGACGAGCGCGAACGTTTTCCCCGAACCCGCGTTGGCGACGGCGGCGACGTGACGGTCGCGGCGAAGCGCGGCGAGCTGTCCCGGCGTCGGCGTTCTCATCTCGCGACGTCGAAGCGTTTTGGAAAGAAGAGCAGGAAGATCGTCCCCTCGGCGCCGGTCTTCTCAATCGAGATCGATCCGCCGACACTCTCCATATACCGCGCGATCATACTCAACCCGATGCCCATCCCTTCGCGCTTGGTGGTGAATCCGGCTTGGAAGACGCGCTCGCGGAGATCCTCGGGAACGCCCCCGCCGTCGTCGGCGACCCGAATTTCCACGCGGTCGTCTTTCCCCTCGACCCGGATCGTCGCGCGAGTCGCCTCCGCCTGCGCCGCGTTCCTGACGAGGTTGACGAGCGCGCGCTTCGTCTGCGACGGATCCCCCTCCATCTCGACGCGTTCGGGCGCCTCGACGCCGACGTTAATCCGCTCGCTTTCGAAGAGCGCCGCCACCTCCCGCGCGGCCGCCGCCGCGTCCATCCGCTCGGTTTTGAGAGAGGGCATCCGCGCAAATTGCGAGAATTCCGAGGCGATCCGATTCAGCGTCTCGATCTGATTCAGCAGCGTCTCGCACGTCCGCTCGATGATCGACGGAAGTTTCGGGGATCCCTTCGCGGCGCTTGATTGCAGGTGTTGGACGTTGAGCTTCATCGGAGTGAGCGGGTTCTTGATCTCGTGCGCCACCTGCCGCGCCATCTCCTTCCACGCCGCCTCGCGCTCGAGCGCGGCGATGTCCTCTTGGTTCCGCCGCAACTCGCCCGTCATATAGCGGACGCCCTCGATCAGCTCGCCGATCTCGCCTCCGGTGGGTTTACCAGGATCGACGGCGAGGTCTCCGTGGGCGATTGAGCGCGCCGCCGCCGTGAGCCGGTCGATCGGACGGGAGATGCTCTCCGCCAAACCGACGCTCACGACAAGGATGAGCGCCGCCGCGAACGAATAGACGCCGAAGAGAAAGACGTCGAAGTCGCCCGTCGTAAAGGTGGCGCGAACGGGATCGAACGCGTCGTTGACGGCGACGAGATAAGGTCCGCCCTTGAACGCCGCGCGCTTATAATATTGATTGAACGCCTTCCCGTCGATCGTCACCGTTTCGAAATATTCGGTGAGCCCTTCCTTCCATAACGCGCGGTAGGCGTCCCGACTCAGGCGTTCGGGGAGGAGTCCGGCGCGCGCGAGGGCTTCGTAGGAGGCGAAGAGAAGCTCGTCGTCGCGATAGACGGCGTAGGGCATACCCGTGGCTTTGGCGACGTACTCGGCGCGATCGCGAACGACGACGGAGTCCGCCGAAGTTAGCTTCTTCGCCACGTCGCTTTCCAAAAAGACGGCGCGGTCCTCGAGCGCGTTGCGGATGAACTTGGCGTTTTTCTCGGATACGTTCGCTCGGTTGAACGCCGCCAACGCGACGAGGGGCGCGACCGACACGACGACGAACGCGACGAGTAGGCGAGTGCGGAAGCGCGCCGTCGCCTCGAGCGTCGCCCGCCACCGAACGGCGACGGCGACGACGGCGAAGAGAAGAATGAAGGCGGCGTGCGCCAAGAAGATCTTGAAGAAGTTGAAGAAGCTCCACGCCAACTCCCGCTCTTTGAGCGCGACCGCCGCGACGACCCGCTCGCCTTTCCGTAAGATCTCGAGAGCGTACACGATGTAGCGCTCGCGGTTGAACTCCAACGCGAGCCACGCCTCGCCCTTCTCCCGCGCGGCGTCCGAGACGGCGCGACGAATCTCGATCGACGGGGCGAGTTCGCCGACGGTCTCGACCAACTCGGCGCCCCGCACGACGAAGACGCCGAGGTTCTCGAGGTTGACGACGTCGTTGGCGAAGCGGTACGGGGGCGCGAGAAACTCGGGCACGTCGCGTTTAACGAACCGCTCGCGATCGAATTGCACGACGACGGCCGCGTAACCGACGATCGAGTCGGCGCGCTTGACGGGCGCGGCGCCGTAGGCGATCTCCCTCGCGTCGGCGCCCTCGGCGAGTCGGGTCGTCGGCGCATCGGCGCGGAGGCGAAGGGCGTTCTCGACGAGCGAGTCCTCCGGCGCCCCGACGTCGAAGCCGCCGAGTCGTTCGCCTTCCGGATCGTAAAAGGTTATCGCCACGTCGAACGGCTCGTCGCTCACGGGGGCGCGATTCCACGCCAAGAACGCCGCCGCCTCGTACGACTCCCCCGTCTCGTAGGCGCGACGCGTCGCCGACGACGTCTCGATTTCCGTCAGCGTCTCGCGCGCGAGATATTCCAACAAGGGTCCCGTGTGCCGATTCACTTCGTGCGCCGTCCGGACCAACGACTCACGCTCGAGCGACGAGTGGAAGAAGTTCATCATCGCGGCGACGGCGATCGATCCGAGCGCCGTGTTGACGAGCGCGTGCGCCGGCGTTTTCGAACGATAAAAAAGCGCCAAGCCCGCGGCCGCCACGACGACCACGAACGCGAGCGCCGCGACTTCCGGCGTAAGAAGCGGGTGATCTTGCCACCATAGATAGACGAGCCAGTAGAGCGCGAGCGCCGCCGCTATCGCGCCGAACGCGCGACGCCGTCGGGACGCGCGATCCGGCAGCCATCCGAACGGGGCGACGAGCGCCGCGGAAGCGAACGAAACGGTCGCCAATCCCAACGCCAGGAACACGCCGTGCAACGCGAGCGCGAACGGATCGGAGAAGAGCTCCGGCTCGCGGAAATAGCGGACGGACGAGTCGAACAAGGCGCTCTTCATCGCCGCCGCGAATCCGCGCAACCCGACGGGAACGAAGACGAGGGCGAACGCCGCCGCAACGAAAAAGAGCGCGCGGTTCGGATTGCGCCGTTCGAGCGCGAACGACTTCGCCGCGTGAAACGTCCATAGCGCGAGGACGAGGAAGAGCCCGACGGAGACGAGCGTTTCGAGGGGGGATTTCGCCAACCCCTCGCCGAACGCGGAGGAAAAGTATTTCGGATCGACGAGCGGACCGTCGATGAAGCGGCTCGGGATCTCGAGTTTGAGGAGGAGAAGTCGCGCGGCCGCGAGCGCCGCCGCCAAGACGGCGAATTGTGCGAGTCGCCCTCGAATCCGCGCGAACTCTTCGACGAAGAGGGAGAGGGCGAAGAGCGCCGCAAGGAAGGTCAGGATCGCCCCCCAGTCGTTGGCGACTTCGCGTCGGTCGGCGAGCGCCTCGTCGCGCGTTGGTTTGGCGAAGGCGACGGTCGCGATCGGATCGCCTCGCTCGTCCCGGAGTCGGAAGCCGCGCCACCTGCCGTCTCTCGCGCGCTCGAGATCGCCGCCGTATTCGATCTCGACGTCGGTCTCAAAGCGTTCGGCGAGCGCCTCGCGGAAACTGATCCGCTCGAATTTCTCGTGCCGAAGCCGATACCGCCGTTCGAAGAGTTTGCCGACGACGAGTACGCCGCTTTCTTCGGCGAGCTCGACGCGTCGGACGACGACGAGCCACGCCTCCAACGGCTCGTCCGCGAAGAAGCATCGCTCCCCTCGCCCGCGTAGAGTCGAGTCGAACGCGACGGGAAGATTCCCTCGCCAGTCGAGCGCGTCGCCCGCGTCGTCGAAGAGACGGTAACCGTACACGCCGTCGTCTCGGTCGTTGACGAGGGGCGCGTTCGGCGGGGCGTCGAATCGATCCCCCACGGCGCGTCGTCGGGCGAGCGCGGCGACTTCCGCGAGCGCCTCCTTCTCGCGCTCGAAGAGTTCGGTCGCCTCGCGGACGATCTCCTCGGAGCGTCGGTCGCGCTCCTCGCGCCAGGAATCCTTAAGGTCGTCGAGACGCGCGGGGGCGGAAAGTTCGAGCGCCGCCAATCCGAGCAAGGCGACGACGAGACCCGCGAGCCGGGGCGCGACGGCGCGGAGCTTACTCGACGCGGACATTATTGAATCGAGAGTTGGGAGAGTTTCCAGGAAGAGCCGTCGCGCTTAAACGCGGCGTACACGCGGGCGACGTTTCGTCTGCCGCGCGTTTCGTATTGGTATTCGCCCGTGGCGTAGGGGGCGTCGCCGTCGTGCTTATTTACGAACTTAAAGGAGACGGGACGGTTGACGCGGAAGAAATCTTGAAGGAGATAGAACGCCTGTCCCGAGCTGTAGTATCCTTGGCTTCCGTCGAACAAGCTGAGGTAGGTTTGAGAGCCGAGCAGGGGCGAGAGTCGGTCGGCGTCGCCGTTCGCCAATCCCTCCTCGACTCGCGCGAACGCGGGCTCGACGGGGGGACCGTTCCCCTCCTGCAAGTTCGAGCGCGCGCCTTGCGCGAGGGCGGTCGCGGCGAGGAAAATCGCGAGGAGTCCGACGCGTCGGGTCGTCTTCGCGATTCGTCCGCTTATGTTCCGCATACCCGTCATTTCAATTTTTCGTTTCCGCGCGCATTCGTGGAAAATATAATTTTCGCGACTCTTTTCCAACGCGTCCCTCGCTTGGGGCGTCCGCCGTATAGGGCGAAAGACGCGCCCCCTTAAGGGACGCGCCTCCCGCTACGGAGCCGGTTTGCGTAAACTCGTCACCGCGTCGCGCTCCGCTCTTTCACGTCGTCGAAGTTTCGGGAAGTTTTCCCGGGCTTGAGGATCGGGCTGCCCTCGACGGTTTGGAACGCCCAGTCGAAGACGACGCGATCGGCGGTGATGTTCTTGATCCGCACTTTGGCGAACCGATTATCCCACGTCCAGATCACGTAGGTGTGTCCGACGATCGCCTCGACCGACTTGGCGCCCCAGCCCTCTTCGGGCGCGAGATAGACGTCGTCGAACGTGGTGGTGGCGCCCATATCTTGGATGTCGGTGTCGGACCAGACGTTGAGGTAATGCACGCCGTTCGCGTTCTCGAAGTAGAAGTCGGACGTCGAATCGTCGTAGGCGACGACGGAGTAGCTGTAGAAACTGAATCCGCCCGTCGCGGGGAATTGAATGTAATCGAAGATCGCCGCGTTCCTGCCTTCGGGTCGCGGCGCGGCTTTTACCTCGTTATAGCTGAGTTCGCCTTCGTTACCGTTGTAGTCGTAGGCGGCGACGGCGTAGTAATACACTTCGCCGTTGAGCGCGTCGATATCCACAAAGGAATTACTTTCCGTCGAGCCGAGGAGATTATACTCGCCGTAGTAGCGGTCGCTCCAATAAACGTTGTAGCCCGCGAGATCTTCCTCGGGATTGTGCGTCCAATAGAGCGTCACTTGGCGGTCGCCGCTAACGGCGTAGAGGCCTTCGACGGGCGACGGCGCGGTGTTGTCGTAGTAGTTCGGATCGTTGATGTAGTGTCCGTCGTCGTAGTAGTCGTTGTCGCAGGCGATAAACGCCAACGCGGCGAGGACGGCTAATCCTATTTTGATCGCTATCCGTTTCATTGCCGACCTCCGTATCCTTGTTTGATAAATCATTTGTTACCGTCGTTTCTCAAATTGGGCGCCAAAAACCTCGGCGCGGATTGTCGCGTGCATTTGGACTTTTTCGGATGAGACGCGCGATTCTCGCGTCCAAAATAATGGACAATGTGTATCCATTGCAAACCTGTTTACGCCGCCGGTTCGGATCACCATCCTCCGCTCGCGCCGCCGCCGGTTCGGATCACCATCCTCCGCTCGCGCCGCCGCCGGTTCGGATCACCATCCTCCGCTCGCGCCGCCGTCGGTTCGGATCACCATCCTCCGCTCGCGCCGCCGCCTCCCGAGAAGCCGCCGCCTCCGGAAAATCCGCCGCCGGAAAATCCGGAAAACGACGACCCCGAGGAGGAGCTCGAGAAGGTCGTCCAAAACGAGCCGCCCGAGGAGTTCCACCCGGCGCTCTTCCCCTTGTTGAGTTTCCGCTTCTCGAAGAGCTTCTTTCCTTCGGGCGAGCGGAAGTAGATCTTGAGCGCGACGAACCCGACGACGTAAACGAGCGTAAGCAAGCCGCCGAGGGGTCCGAAAAAGGCGAACGGAAGCACGAACCAGAAGGGGATCAAAAAGAGGAACAAGCCCCAGCTCACGCACCCCTCCGAGAAGAGCGCGATATAGGCGAAGATTGAAAGGACGAGGAGCATCACGCCGCCGATGACGAAGATGAACGCCCACTCGAAGAAGCCCGACACTTCGAGATCGACGTCGTCGGGCAAAGCGGAAGGCGCGTACGTCCCCTCGGTCGCCTCGATCATCGCGCGAACGCCTCGGAGGACGCCGCCGTCGTAGTCGCCGCTTTTAAACGAGGGCGTTATTTCATTTCGGATAATTTGCGAGCAGAGCGCGTCGGTAAGGCGCCCCTCGTATCCGTAGCCGACCTCGATGCGCATCATCCGATCTTCGACGGCGACGACGAGCAACGCGCCGTCGTCAACATCCTCCCGCCCGAGCCGCCACGCGTTATAGACTTCGTTGGCGTATCGCTCGATTGTTTCGCCTCGAAGCGAGCGGACGGCGAGTACGGCGATCTGCCCGCCCGTCGAGTCCTCGTGGGTTTTGAGGATACGCGTAAGCGTCTCTTCGGCGTCGGCGTTCAAGATACCCGCGTAGTCGTTGACGCGCCCTTCGAGTTTCGGGACGTCGATCTCGCCCGCGCCGAACGCGCTTGAAAGCGTAATCGCGCAAGCAACCGCGAGCGCGCTCGTTCGTGTCGTCATATCGCTCCCCGTTTTGCCGTGAAAAATACGGAATCGCCGCGTGGATCAAAAGCGAACGGACGCGTTGCGAGGGGCGTCGGATTCGCGTACATTTCGCTCGCACACACGTTCCGCTATCTATATTATATAGGAGCTCCTATGATCCGCTTATCGCTCGTCGCGATCGTCGTAACGTTTCTATTCGGCGTCGCGTTCGCTCAGGAGGAAAACCCGATAGAATTAGTAATCCGTTGCGACGACTCGGGGATGTCGCATTCGGCGAACATGGCGTTGGAAGAGTTATGCGAGACGGGGTTGCCGTTCTCGACCTCGGTGATGTTCGCCTGCCCGTGGTATCAAGAGGCGGTCGATATCCTAAAAGAGAACCCGCACGTTTCCGCGGGCGTGCATCTCACGCTCAACGCCGAGTGGAAGAATTTCCGTTGGGGTCCCGTGGCGGGGGCGGATCGCGTTCCGACGCTGGTCGATTCGACCGGGCACTTCACGCCGAGCCGTTCGGCGTTCAACGCGTTGGATCCGGAGCTCGACGAGATCGAGATTGAATTGCGCGCGCAAATAGAACGGGCGCTGGCGACGGGTCTCGAGATCGACTACGTCGATTATCATATGGGAACCGCCGTCGAGACTCCCGAGCGCCGCGCGCTCGTCGAGCGTCTCGCCGACGAATACGGTTTGGCGATTTCGCGCTACTACGCCGAGCGAGACGTCGAGAGTATGTACGCCGAGGAGCTCGACGAGAAACTCGACCGCCTGCTGGCGATCGTCGAGGAATTGGACGCCGACTCGACAAACCTGCTGGTCTGCCATATCATCGCGGATACGCCCGAGGCGAAAGCGTTGGCGGATCTCAACAAATTTGGACTGAAGGAAATGAGCCGCCATCGGCAAGCGGAGCTAAACGCCCTCGCGTCCGAAGAGTTCAAACTGGCGTTGGACGCGAAGGGCGTTCGGCTCCTGACCTACGGCGATCTCGTCGAGCGCCATGGCGTCGAGGGAATGATTAGAACCGAAGTAAGCGGCTATTGAGTATAGTCGCCGAATTGGAGACGCGACTCCAAGCTGAAGTTGATTAGCCCGGACGGATTTCCGAACGCGCCGAACATATAATCGACTCGGGGTCCGACCATAACGTCGGCGCCGAGAAACGTTCCCGTTTTGTAGTCGATCGCTCCGCCGATAAGCAAGCCGTACACGGGCGGCGGACTATCGACGAGCGTTCGATCTCGGAGATACGCGAGCCCGAGCGATAAATCCATTTGCACCGTCTCGTGGAAGGGGACGTTCATCATAAACGATCCCGCGACGCCGTCCACGGCGCCGTAACGATCCCCGTCGGAATCTTCCGGCGTGAGGAGTCGGACATCCTGCGCGTAGAAGGCGTGCAAGCGGTAGGGCGCGCCCATATAGTAGATGTCGGCGTACACCATCGCGCCGAAGCTGGAGTGGATGCCGCCTTCGCCTCGGATGTTGCCGCCGCCCGCCGCCGCGCCGATACCAAGGAATTGGAAGTCTTGCCATTGGAAGCTTTGCGCGTTCGCCGCGCCGCCAAAGAGAGTCGCGATCGAGATCGCGAGGAGGAGTGTGCGTTTCATATGTCTTTCTATAGATTAAACGCTTTGAGGGGGGAAGATCTCCTCGAGGAGATCCACAAGCGCGTCCTTCTCGAACGGTTTTGAGAGATAGTGTGTGCAACCGGCCGAGAGGAATTCTTCGCGGTCGCCTTTCATTGCGAACGCCGTGAGGGCGACGATGGGCGTGTTGTCGTACTTCCCCATACCCCTGAGGCGGCGCGTTACATCGACGCCGCTTAAGCCGGAACCGAGATTAATATCCATCAAGAAGAAGTCGTAGTCCTTCTCTTGCGCCATCTCAAGCGCCTTTTCCCCCGTATTGGCGAACTCGACGTCGCACATTTCGGCGAGAAAGATCTCGGTGACTTCCTTGGATATTTCGTCGTTTTCGACCAGCAGACCTAATCGTCTGCGTTCCCCATTGTTGTTAACCGTCATTGCACAGTATCGAATTAGAGTGTGGTGATAAATTAATAAGCGCGATTGAATAAAGCAACGTGGGGATACCATTATTTCGCGCCCTACGAACGATGGTATCGTTAACTCTACCTAAGAATACCACTCGTCGCCTGAAATTCAAAATCGGACGCCTATCCATATTAGTCGAAGGCAACGCCGTTGTGACGCGCGTCACACCGATTCGCAACAACCCGCGCAAGTGTTTTTTCCGGTGAAATAAATATTATTGTGATTTTAAAGAAAAATTACACTATATTTTTAGTGGTAATGACGGGGAAACAACCCAAACCCACGCGCTCGGCGTACGGCGCGCGCGGCGAAGATAAAGCGACCGAACACCTCCAAAGCGCGGGCTACGAAATACTCGCGCGGAACTATCGCCACGACCGCGCCGAGATCGACATCGTGGCGCGCGACGGGGAGACGATCGTTTTCGTCGAGGTGAAAGCGCGACGATCCGATAAGTTTGGGCGACCCGAAGAGGCGGTCGGAGACGCGAAACGCGGACAAATCCGAAAAGCCGCGCAAGGTTTTCTTATCCAAGGCGGTCTCGAAGACGCGCCGTGCCGATTCGACGTTCTCGCAATTTTTAACGGCGATATCAATCATATACGCGACGCGTTCTGGTAACGCTAACACCAAGCAATTGGGGAGACGACCTTCGGCGACGCCAAGATCGGACGTTTTCCGCCAAGAAACCACAACGAAATAGTTCACCTAATACCGCGGTCTCCATCCGTCGGAAATTTGCGGAGCCATAATGAATTTTCTCAAATCGCTGACGTTTAATATCTATATCCGCGCGCTGGTCGCGTTCCTCCTGGTCTTTCTCGGATATACGTATTACAACTACAACCTCGTGTACGACATCGTCGAAAGCGAGGCGCACGAGAAGTTCCGAAACGACCTCGATAGCCGCGCCGAGGAAATCAACTCCTACTTCGTCGGCAAGGAACAAATCGTCTGGACGCTCCGCTATAACCCCGAGCTGATCAATTGGCTCAAAACCGTCGAGCGCGACGCCGACGTGACGCAAGACCCCTTCTATAACTATATGGTCGAGTACCTCTCCCGGCTCGCCGAAGAGGACCACGACGCCAAAGCCATCTTCTGGTGCAGCGATAACTCCCAACACTACTACGACAACAACGGCTACCTTACCGACGACGACTACTATCTGAACAACCGACCGTGGTACCAACATATGAAGGAGGTCGGCAAGCTCGAGTTTTCCAAACCGCTGATCTCGATTATCGATCAAACGTGGACGATGACCGTTCAATCCCCCGTCTATGACGAGAGCGGCGCGTTCGTCGGGGTGACGGGATTGGATATCAACATCAAGCAGGCGTACGAGAAGGTCGGCGAAATTGTCGAGACGACCGACGACAGCTACGCCTTCGCCTACTCGTCGGCCGGCGAAATCTACATCCACCCGGACACGTCGCTCTTGGTGGACGCGACGCTCGAGGATTTGGACACTCACGGCTTCGACGGCATAGAAGAGAACCTCGACCAATTGCTGAACGACGACGAAGGGATGATCTACGTCGATCATAACGGAACCCCCTCGCTCCTGTTCTTCCGCTATCTTCCCTCCACCGAGTGGCGCCTGGCAATGGTGATGCCCGCCGCCCGCGCGCTCGAACCCGTGGACGAATTGCAGAGCGTCATCTGGGTTTCGGTGATCGCCGCGTTGATCATCATTTCGGCGGTCTTGCTCTTGGTCGCGGCGCAAATCTCCAAACCGATCCGCGACATCGTTCACCGGTTCGTGGATCTCAGCGAGGGCGAGGGCGACCTCACCGTACGGATGCGCGTCGGACGAGCCGACGAACTGGGGCAGATGGGCGACCGATTCAACGCCTTCGTCGAGAAACTCGCCTCGATGCTTCGCGAAGTCGTCGGCGGCGCCTACTCGCTCCGAGAGTTTATCGCCAGCTTGCAGATGATGGGCGAGGGCGCTCGCGAAAAAACCGCCGAGCAAACACAAGCCGCCACTATGATCGACGAGTCGATCGCGAACATGGAACGCCGAATCGGAAAAGTCTCCGACGCCACCATCGTCCACTCGCAGGAAATCGATAAAGCCGCCGGCGGCGTGGCGCAGCTCTCCGCCTCCATCGAGGAGGAGTCCCGAAACCTCAAAGTGATGAACGAGCAGCTCGCGCATCTTGGATCCACCATCGAACAGATGATGGCGTCCTCGAAGTCGATTTCCGACAATATGAACAACGTCGCCAATCTCTCCGTCGAGAACACCGCGCTCACGCAGGACGGCATCGACCGCGCGAAGAAGCTCGCCGAGGAGATGGACTCGATATCGGTGACGATTAAGGAGAACGCCGATCGGATCAAGGAACTCAACGAAAAGGTCAATCGGATCGACGAGATCGTCGCGGTGATCGACGAGGTCGCCGATCAAACCAACCTGCTCGCGCTTAACGCCGCCATCGAAGCCGCCCGAGCGGGCGAACAGGGACGCGGGTTCGCCGTCGTCGCCGACGAAGTGCGCAAACTCGCCGAGAAGACCGCCGGCGCCACGAGCGAAATTGCCCAGATGACCAGAGGTATTAAGCAGTCGTCGAATCTCGTCGTCAAAGCCGTCGAAGAGGAAGTCGCCAAAGCCGCCGCCAGCAAGGAGATCGCCGTCTATAGCGGCGACACGTTCTCGCAAATCTCCGACTCGATGGAGGAGCTCAACGAAATTATCCAGAACAACTCCCGCGCCATCTCCGAGCAGAACAACGGCATCGAGCAGCTCCACCGGGCGATGAAGGAAATAGAAACGGTTTCCGGAAACATCCACCAACAGTCCAAAGAGCAAACGCAGGGCGGCGACGAGATCGTCGAAGCCGTCGAGCGTCTCGCCAACCTCTCGCGCGAGATCGCAACGATGATGGACGAGCAGAAGCACGAAGCCCGGACGATCGCCGGCTCCTCGAACGCGATGAAAAATCTCGCGCGCGCCAGCGAGGAGTTCTTCCAAACGCTCTTCGAGGCGATCGAGCGTTCCGAGCGAGCCGTCGTCCGCCTCATGCCGATTATCGAACAGTTCAAACTGCCCGAAGGCGAGGACGAGCGCGAGGAGTATTAGGCGAGTTTAATAAACGAGGACGATCGTCGCGCCCGCCAGCAACGCGACGACGGCGACGATCTTCCTCCCCCGCCGCTCCTCCCGAAAAAGACGCCCCCCCGCCGCCGTCGCCATCAACACCGAGAGCCGCTTAACCGAAAGAACCAACGCTGCGGGCGCGAGCGTCAGCGCCTCGATTTGCGCGAACCGATAGCCGATGGTGAGAACCGAGACGAGGAGGACGAGCAGGCGGGTCTCCCGCGAGAGCGCGCCGAACTCCGCCCGCCACTCGGACCGCGCAAAGAGAATCCACGCCGAAAATATCGCCGCAAAGAAAAGGTGTTGAAAAGCGAGGAACGCCGTCGGGGGAAGCTTGTGACCCGTGAGGATGTGCTTATCCATAACCGACGTGGCGGTGAAGAGGGCGAGCGCCGCGTAGAGGTAGTAAT
>WJMR01000287.1 GCA_014727845.1 Ignavibacteriales bacterium | reverse complement strand
GTACGGGAGCATTTGAGCGAGGAACAGGAGGCGTTCGTTAAGGATTTCTTTCTGGATCAGGCGTTGATGTACGTCAATCCCCGCGTGCTCTCGCGCGGCGCGGCGACGTTTTTCAGGAATCAGGCGATCTACTTCGCGGTGGATTTGTTGCCGAAGGGCTCGGCGATCGAGGACGGGAAGCCGGGTCGCGTTCGGCACGGCGTGGTGGATATTCCGAGCAAGAAATTGCCGCGCTTCGTCGAGTTACCCGATCCCGACGGGCTCTCGGTGATGTGGCTCGACGACGTGGTGCGGCGGTTCCTGCCGGATTGCTTCCCCGGCTATACGGTCGGCGGCGCGTATTCGATTAAGCTGACGCGCGACGCGGAGCTCTACATCGACGACGAGTTCTCGGGCGATTTGCTGGCGAAGATAAAGCGGGGTCTCTCGAAGCGGGACACGGGCGCGCCGAGCCGCTTCCTCTACGACGGGGATATGCCCCCGGCGACGCTCGCCTACTTGAAACAGGCGCTGGAGCTGGAGGACGAGGACGCGATTCCGGGCGGACGGTATCACAACTACCACGATCTCTTTGCTTTCCCCATGCCCGACGATCCCGAGTTGACGTTTCCCCCCTCGCCGCCGCATCCCGTCGGTCGGTTCGAGGGCGCGGAGGATTATTTCGCGGAGATCGCGCGGAAGGACGCGCTCGTTCACTATCCGTATCAGAACTACGACTACGTCGTCGAGTTCATCGAGCGGGCGGCGCGGGACGAGCGAGTCGAGTCGATCGCGGCGACGCTCTATCGGGTGGCGTCGCGCTCGAAGGTGGTCGCGGCGTTGGTGGAGGCGGCGAAGCGGGGCAAGGACGTCTCGGTCTTCGTCGAGATTAAGGCGCGGTTCGACGAGGAGTCGAACATCATCTCCGCCGGCGAGATGGAGCGCGCGGGCGTGAAGGTGCATTATAGTTTCCCCGCGCTGAAGGTGCACGCCAAGGCGTGTCTCGTGCGCCGACGCGAGAATGGCGAGCTAAAGGATTACGCCTATCTCGCCACGGGTAATTTCAACGAGAAGACGGCGCGGATTTATTCGGATTTCGGATTGTTTACCGCCGACGAGCGTTTGACGGCGGACGCCGTTCGCGTCTTTCGGATCCTGAACAGGGAGAGCGCCGAGGAGGAGTTCGACCATATGTTGGTCGCGCCGTTTACGTTGCGGAAGGGGCTGAACAAATTGATCGACGACGAGATCGACGCGGCGAAGAAGGGGAAGCGCGCGTGGATAACGCTCAAGTGCAACTCGCTCGAGGATCCGAAGATTATTAAGCGGCTTTATAAAGCGTCGAGCGCGGGCGTAACAATCGAGGCGGTGGTGCGCGGCATTTGTCGGGCGTTGCCGGGCGTGAAGGGGTTGAGCGAGAACCTTGCTATCCGTAGCATTCTCGATAAATATTTGGAGCACGCGCGGATTTACCAATTCCACGCGGGCGGGGAGGACGTTCTCTATCTGGCTTCGGCGGATTTGATGCGCCGGAATTTGAATCGGCGGATCGAGTTGTGCTTCCCGATTTACGATCCCGACGTGAAGAAGACGCTGGAGGACCTTACGGCGATTCAGTTGGCGGACAACGTCAAGGCGCGGATCCTCGATCCGAAGCAGAAGAACACGTATTACCGAAACGACGGAGAGGACGTGCGCGCGCAATACGCGACTTACGCCTATTTGGCGAAGGATATTTGACGCGTCGGTTTTTCCCTAAACGCGAAAGCCCCCGCCGCGGCGAGGGCTTTTTTGCGTTTGGAGTTTTCCGACGCGGTTACCGCGCGAAATTTTGGAGGAACGGGAGCGTATCCTTCAGGAAGAAGACGGCGAGCGACCAGACGAGATAGAGCGCGAAGAGCGATCCGACGTAGGCGCCGGTCTTCTCGGATTTATAGAGTTTCGCCAGTCCGACGCCCGTAACGACGAGCGCCCAGAGGTAGAAGACGTCGATTCGGTTGATCCAGAACCGCGCGGCGGTTCCTTTCTCCAAGCCGGCGAGCGCGCCGAGTCCGAGGGAATCGAAGCCGCTACCCGTCGCCAAGGCGAGCGCCAAGGTAACGAGGATGCCGATGATCGAGATATAGGCGACCGTCGCGTTGGCGACGAGGGCGTGTTGGTAGCCCCCTTCTCCGCCGAGGGCGAAGCGCGCTATAAGGAAGTGTACGGCGGAAACGACAAAGAAAATGATGAACCCGAAGAGGAAGACGCTTACGGCGCTGATGACGGGCATTAATCCGCCCATTTTGCCCATTTGTTTTCGGATCATCTCCTTTTGTTGGTCGGCTTCGGCGCGGGTCATTTCTCCCGATTTAACGGCTTCGTCGAAGCGCTCGTCGATCTGTTCCATTTGCGCCCGCCGCGCCTCTTGCCTGATCTCGGGGTCCCGCATCATTACGACAACCATCACGGCGGCGGCGATCGAGATAAAGAGGAAGGGGAGGAGCCAGTGCGTGGTTTTGACCGGCCGCTTGGCGATTTCCTCGAATGTTTCCGCCGGACTTGTAATCGCGCCTAAAAGTCGGTCAGATAATCCGAACTCTTCTTGCTCGGCGCTTTCGTTGGGGTGGTTGGGTTTTGCTTCCGACATAGCCGCCTCGTTTAAATTGAAAAACCGGTTCGGTTAACGCCGCAAGGTAGGAAAGATTTTCGCTTCGCGACCGCCGCCGATCACATAATAGCGCCGCTCGTCACGTGCGGCGACCGCTCGGAAGTTAGACGCCCGCGAGTTCGGTGTTCGCTCCCGTGAGGAGGAAGACGGCGAGGGAATAGCCGACCCAAAGAATGAAGACGGCGACGATATATTTGCCGGTTTCCTCGGACTTGAACATTTTCGCCAATCCGACGCCGAGCACGGCGTAGGCCCAGATGGAGAAGGGATCGAGGAGGGAGAGGAACCATCGCGTCGCGCCGGCGTTCTCGACGTCGAGGAGCGCGGCGACGGAGACGCCGTCGAGGTTCCTGCCGAGGGCGACGGAGAGCAGTCCGGCGACGACGGCTTGGATCATCAGGATGTAGGCGGTTTGGGCGTTTGCGACGAGCGCCTCGGGGTAGCCGCCCTCGCCTCGAAGAGCGTAGCGGGCGACGAGGAAATAGAACGCGGAGACGACGAAGAAGACGAGGAATCCGCCGACGGCGACGACGACGCCTTGGAGAGCGTAGCCGACGGTTTCGCCTTGAAATTGCTTGAGCGTGCGCTTGGTTTCGAGTTTCCGCTGTGTCGCTTCTTCCTCGGTCATCTCGCCGCTTTCGACGGCTTCCTTATATTGGCGTTCGATCTCGGCGTTTTGTTGTTTCTCCATCCGCTCCCTTATTTCGGGGGAGTTGGAGACGCCGATCATCACGAGCGTAAAGACGAGGAAGAGGGTCGCCATCGGGGCGAGCCAGTCGCTCGTTTTGAGGGGGCGTCGTCGGAGTTTCGCGAAGAACGCCGAGGGTGAGACGAGCACGCCCGCGGCTTGGCGGGGGAAGGTCGTGTCGTCGAAGTGTTCGAGCGGTTCTTGTCGGTCGTCGTTTTGGTTTGGCGTTTGTTCGTCGGTCATTGTTCGTCTTCCGGATGGAAATCGCGCAACGCCGAGGAGAGCATATCCTCGATGGCGCCAAAGCGGGCGTGGTAGTCTTCCATACTCCGCTTAACGACGTCGAGGGCTTCCTCGCGGTTATAGGTGTGCGTTATTTCGCAGTGGCGCTTTTCGCCGGGCATGTCTTTGTAGGTGAGAAAGTAGTGTCGGAGCCGCTCGATGATGGTTTCGGGGCACTCGTCGATGTCTCGCATATCGCCATAGACGAGGTCGTTTTTCATCACGGCGATGATTTTATCGTCGGCTTCGTTTCCGTCGATCATTCGAAACCCTCCGATGGGTATCGCTTCGAGTAGGATGCCGCCTTGGGTGATCGCCTTTTCCGAGAGGACGCAGATATCGAGGGGGTCGCCGTCGCCGACGATGTCGAATCGTTTGTTCGCCTCGTTGCATTTTGCGGCGACGCGATCGGAGCAGTAGGTTTGGGGCACGAAGCCGTACATCGAGGGGACGACGTTCGAGAAGCGTTGCGGGCGATCGACTTTGAGGAAGCCGGAGGTTTTCTCGAGTTCGTATTTCACGGTGTCGGTCGGGACGATTTCGATGTAGGCGGTTACTCGTTCGGGGGCATGGTCGCCCGTCGGCACGCCGTGCCAGGGGTGCGGCTGATAGAGCACGCCCATCATCCGCCAAATGGGGTCTTTTCTTCCGAGTTCCAAAGCGCTCCTTGTTTTAGGGGTAAAATAACATTTTTCTCTCTTGTCTAAAATTATCGAGCGTTTGATTCGAGTATTAAGTAAGGTTTTTCGATAAGACTAACGACAGGATTCTTATGACGCAAGAACCGTTCGACGAAGGAACGCGCGTGATGATTACGAAGGCGCTGGAGTTGGCGCAGCTTCATCTCTTGGATAAGGGAGAGTTCTATCCGTTCGGATTAACGCTCGACAAGGAGGGGGATTTGGCGCACTTTTATGTGAACGAGCCCGAGGAGGGGACGCCCGTCGGCGAGGTGTACGACGATATGAAGCGGCGCGTTCGAGAGAAGACGGCTAACGATCCGTGTAAGGCGGCCGCGATTGTCTCTCGGATTCTCATCCCAAACGACGATACCGACGAGCGCCAAACGGCGGTGCGCGTGGAGGTGGAGACCGAAACCGGACCGCTGCACGTCTTCGGGTTGCCCTACGCGGTGGACGAGGAGAAGGGCGTCGATTTCGAGGACCCGATCGCGCACGCGCAGGAAAAGGAGCTGTTTGTGGCGGGGTAAAAGAAGGGGAGATCGCGAGGGACCGCGCTATGGACGCCTACGAGGGACCGCTCGAGTTATCGGGCGAATGGGATTTCGGCTTCGCGCTTGATTCTCACGTTGATTATAGCGAATACAAGGGTAAGAACGCTTACGGATTCGATACGTATAAGAATACTTACACGCCTATCGGGGAGCTTCTGTATCAGATCAAGTATCGCTCAGCGTACGAATATATCGCCGCGTTGACGGATCTCGTCGTTAAAGCGATCGACTACGCGCCTCGAGTTTCAGAAGAAACAAAAAGCGCGGATATTATCCTGCCCGTCCCGCCATCCAACCGGAATAGACCGCTCCAACCCGTTTATGAAATCGCTAAAAATATTGGGGAAGCGCTTGAAATTCCCGTAAGATTTGATATACTTAAGAAGATTACATCGACGAAACAGGTAAAGAGCTTATCTGATAAACGCGAAAAACAACAAATACTCCGAAACGCGTTTCAACTGTGCCGCGCCGAAGAACTTAACGGGAAACGCGTACTACTCTTCGACGACCTCTTTCAAACCGGCGCGACAATGAGTACATTAACGAAACTAATCCAACAACACGCCGACGCGATGATCGTCGCTATGGCGTTGACGAAAACTCGGAGATAACCGCGCATGAACGTTTTTATCGGCGGATCGCGAAAAATACGACGACTCGACGAGCAAACGATCGCTCGGCTCGAGAACGTCGTCTCGAACGGGATGACGATTCTCGTCGGGGACGCGAACGGCGCGGATAAAGCGGTACAACAATTTATCGCCGAGAGCGGCTACGATAACGTCGTCGTCTATCACGTCGGCGATCGACCGAGAAACAACCTCGGCGAGTGGCGAACCGAGAGCGTCGATACCGACCGGAAAACGAAGGATTATCTCTACTATACGTCGAAAGATCGACGGATGGCGGAGGACGCCGATTATGGTTTTATGATCTGGGACGGCGAAAGCGCGGGCACATACTCGAATCTTCTCGAGTTGGTTACGCGAAATAAGAAATCGCTCGTCTATTTTACGCCGGAACGCTCCTTCTTTACCGTCTCTACCCTCGAGGACCTCTACGGCGCGCTCGATCGATGCCCGGAAAAAGCGCGCGCAACGATCGAACGTAAATACCAAACTCCCCTGCTCGTCGCCGAACCCGAAACCCGATACGGCGAGTAGCGGCCGCGTCTCCTCCACGCGCGCCGTTGAACATCCGGCATTATAATACTTGCTTTCGGAGCCGACTCGTTCGTATCTTCCCGAAGGTAATAGCGCACAAGTATCGTGAGGGAATATGAAACGGCTTCTTTTTGTTATCGCGGCGGCATTGGTTTTTGTCGGATGTGAATCCGAAAAACAAACCGCGGTCGGCGACGGCACGGTGACGATTTTTTATACGAGCGACGAGCACGGGTGGATCGAGCCCGACGAGGAGCGCGGCGGCGCGGCTGGGTTGCTCGCTCGATGGCGCGCCGAGGGATACGACGAGGAGGGTCCCTACTTAATCTTTAGCGGCGGCGATATGTGGACGGGTCCCGCCATCGGCACGTGGTACCAAGGGAAATCCGTCGTCGAGGTCTTTAACGCGATGGGATACGACGCCGCGGCGATCGGCAACCACGAGTTCGACTTCACCGCCGACGTGCTCTACAAACGCTCGCAAGAAGCCGACTTCCCCTTTCTCGCCGCCAATATCGTCTATAAATCGACGACCGACATACCCGAGTTCGCGAAACCGTACGAGATGTTCGAGGTCGGCGGCGCGACGATCGGCGTGATTGGCCTCGCCTCCCGATCCACGCCAAACTCCACGTTCCCCGCCTTTGTCGAGGATTACGAGTTTCTCCCTTACGATAAAACGCTACAACAATACGTCCCCAAAGTTAAGAACGAAGGCGCCGACGCGGTCGTCGTAATTAGCCACCTCTGCCGCGAGGAAATAGAGGAACTGAAACCCGTCGCGAAAGAACTCGGCGTCTCGCTCATCGGCGGAGGACACTGCCACGAGCTCTTTACGTGCACGGCGGAGGGCGTCGCCGCTATGGGCGCCGGCGCCGAAATGCGCTCCTACGCCAAGGCGACGCTCGTCTTCGATAAGGATATGGGAAAGGCGCCGAGCGTCGAGGTGGCGACGCGCGGCAACGAAAAACACATAACGGGCGAGGCGGCAATCGATTCGATCGTCGCGTTCTGGCGCTGGAAAGTTAACGACGATCTCTCCAAAGTCGTCGGCTACTCGGCGGAGACGATCGAAAAGAACTCGCGCGAGTTGCAGAACCTCGTCGTCGATTCCTGGCTCTTTGTCTTCCCCAACGCCGACGTCGCGATCACCAACGCGGGCGGTATCCGGCAAGACATCCCCGAAGGAGAAATTTCGCTCCAAACGATCGTCGGCGTCCTACCGTTCGAGAATTCCATACTGGAATTGGAAATGACGGGCGCGCAGATTAAAACCGAAGCGCCGAAATACGTGTACGGCGGCGTTACCTCCGAGAGCGGATGGCGCCTCGCCGACGGCGGCGCGCTCCTAGACGCGACGACCTATACGGTCCTCACGACCGACTACCTCTACTCGCGCTCCGACAATAAGTTCCAAGAATACGACGCCGACCCCTATAACACGTCCGTTCACTTCCGACAACCCCTCGTCGATTACCTCGACTCGCTCGGCACGACGGAGGCGGATCCGTTGCAGAACTATCTCGACGGCGGCGATAGGTAGCCCGGGAACGCTCCGAGCGTTTGCGCGGTTCGGGGTTATATTATAGATTACGCGATTCCTTGAACCGTGAACGGCGACCGATGAGACGACCCACCGACGGCGTCGCGATTCCCTTCGCGGCGTTCGAGTTTACCGACGAACCGCGCTTCGCAATCGACGCGGGCGGCAAAATCCTCGCCGCCAATCGCGCCGCCCGACGAGAATTTCCCGACGCTCGCGACGGCGACTTCTTTACCCCCTTCGAAGACGCCGCGCTCCTCCGACGCGCTTTCGAGGCGGGAAGAACCGACGGCGCCGGCAGACGTATAGCCGCGCGCGTCGCCGACCGAGACGTCGAATTCGTCTTCCACGTCCACGACGCCGGCGCGCTCGTCGTGATCGATAACGTCGAAGAACGAAAACGACTCGAACGCGAGCTGGTCGCCTTCCGTTCCGTCGCCGAAAAGACCGTCAATCCCGTCCAGATCGTCAACACCGACGGCGAGATGGTCTTCGTTAACGACGCCTTCGAGCGCGCGAGCGGCTACGCCAAGGAAGAGCTGCTCGGCAAAAACCCGCGCGTCTTCGGAAGCGGCGAACACTCCGAGGATTTCTGGCGGAAGATGTGGGAGAAGATTACGAACGGCAGGACGTGGATCGGCGAGGTGGCGAATCGACGCAAAAGCGGCGAACTCGCCTACTCGAAACTCGTCGTCTCGCCGATCGCCGACGAATCGGGCGAAACGCTCGGCTACTTCGGCGTGCATCGGGACGTGACCGAGAACCGCCTGATCGAGCGGCGCCTCATCCAAACGCAGAAGATGGAAAACATCGGCGCGCTCGCCGCGGGCGTGGCGCACGAGGTCGGCAATCCGCTCGCCTCGATCTCCGCGCTCGTGCAAATCCTCAAACGATCGATCGACGACGAATTCGCGCAAGAAAAACTCGACCTCGTTAAAAGCCAGATACAACGCATCTCCCGCATCATCCGCGAGTTGGTGGATTTAAGCCGACCCACGGGGGAGGAGCCGACGCCGACCGATCTCCACAAGCAGCTCGACGAGGCGATCGAGATCGTCCGCGTCGGGAAGAAATCCCGACAAGTGAACTTCCAACGCCGCTTCGATCCGAACCTCGAACCGATCGTCGGCGTCGCCGACCGGATTCAGCAAGTCTTCGTCAACATCCTCATCAACGCCGCCGACGCCGTCGCCGAAAAACTCGAACGCGTCCGCGACGGATTCGAGGGGGAGATCGTCGTCGAAACCGAGGCGCGTAACGGCGAAGCGATCGTACGATTCCGGGACAACGGCGTGGGCGTGGACGCCGACAAACTCGAGAAAATCTTCGAGCCGTTCTACACCACCAAAGGCGAACGGCGAGGCACGGGGCTCGGTTTATGGGTGAGCGACGGTATGATCCGCTCGCTCGGCGGCTCCCTCGGCGCCCGCAGCGAACCCGGCGAGTGGACGGAATTTGAACTACGACTGCCCGAACGACCCGAGTAGCGGGCGCGACGAACGAACGGAACGATCCGATATGAAAGAAAAAATACTCGTCGTGGACGACGAACAAATCATCCGAGAATCCCTCTCCTTTGTGCTCGGTAAAGAGGGCTACGACGTCGAAGAGGCGTCCGACGGACTCGAGGCGTACGAGAAAATTATGGACGAGGACTACGCGCTCCTCGTCACCGATCTCGAGATGCCCGGTATGAAAGGCAAAGAGCTGCTCGAGAAAACCGCCGAGATAAGCCCGAAAACCGCCGCCATCGTCGTAACCGCCTACGGCTCGATGGAAACCGCCATCGGGGCGTTGCGAGCGGGCGCGAGCGATTACATCCTCAAGCCGATCGAGTTCGACGAGCTTCTCATAAAGACCAAACGAATCCTCGAGACCAAGCGTATCGTCGAGGAGAACCGTCTGCTCCGTAAAGAAACGCAACGGGCGTACGACTTCGAGAACATCGTCGGGAAATCCGCCCCGATGCGCCGCGTCTTCGATATGATAAAACGCGTCGCGCGTTCGGATAGCAACGCCCTCGTCACGGGTCCGAGCGGCGTCGGCAAAGAACTCGTCGCCCGCGCCCTCCACTTCAACGGCGCGCGGAAGGATAAGCCGTTCGTGCCCGTCAACTGCGGCGCCATCGCGGATAACCTCATGGAGAGCGAGTTCTTTGGCCATAAGAAGGGCGCCTTCACGGGCGCGTTCGCCGAGAAGGAGGGCTATCTGAAAGCCGCCGAAGGGGGGACGCTCTTTCTCGACGAGATTAGCGAAACGCCGCTCGCGTTGCAGGTAAAGCTCCTCCGCGTGTTGCAGGAAAAGGAGTACGTGCCCGTCGGCGCCGCGCGCGCCCTATCCGCCGACGTCCGCTTCGTCGCCTCCACCAACCGCGACCTCCGCGAGGAAGTCGAGGCGGGGCGCTTCCGCGAAGACCTGTACTATCGGCTAAACGTCGTCGAGATTCGGCTCCCCTCGCTCAACGAGCGGCGGGAGGACGTCCTCCCCCTCGCCGACCACTTCCTCGCCAAGTATCGGCGCGAGACGAACAAGAACGTTAAGGGATTCGAGCGGGACGCCATGCGCGCGCTTACCAACCGCCGCTGGCGCGGCGAAGTGCGCGAGCTGGAGAACGTCGTCGAGCGGGCGATCATCTTTTGCGACGGGGATATGATTCGACTCGACGACCTCCCCGAATCGTTCCGACGCGACGCCGACGACGACGCGCCC
>WJMR01000037.1 GCA_014727845.1 Ignavibacteriales bacterium | reverse complement strand
GTGTTCGTATTCGATCAGCTTGCGAATGATGAACGGCTTGAACAACTCGACCGCCATATCCTTCGGCAATCCGCACTGGTGCAGGCGCAACTCGGGTCCGACGACGATGACCGAACGTCCCGAATAATCGACGCGCTTACCAAGCAAGTTCTGGCGGAACCTGCCCTGCTTGCCTTTGAGCATATCGCTTAAGGATTTCAGCGGACGGTTGTTGTCGCTCCGGACGGCGCTGCCTCGGCGGGAGTTGTCGAACAGCGCGTCCACGGCCTCCTGCAGCATGCGCTTCTCGTTCCGGAGGATCACCTCCGGCGCCTTGATGTCGATGAGGCGCTTGAGCCGATTGTTCCGAATGATGACGCGGCGATAGAGGTCGTTCAAATCGCTCGTGGCGAACCTGCCGCCTTCGAGCGGCACGAGAGGACGAAGCTCCGGCGGAATGACGGGGATGTAGCTGAGCACCATCCACTCGGGCTTGTTCTCGGGCTTCTTCTCTTTCTCGCGGAACGCCTCGATTATTTTCAGGCGCTTGAGCAGGTCGTCCTTCTTCTGCTGCGAGGTCTCCTTCGCCAATTGGGCGCGGAGTTCTTGAAACAGCTCTTCGACGCGCGTGTTCTTGAGGAGCTCGCGTACGGCGTCGCCGCCGATCTTCGCGTAGAACTTGTTCGGATCGTCGTCCGGCAGTTTCTCGTTGTCGGCCGGGAGCGATCCGAGGATCTCGAAGTATTGCTCCTCGGTGATCAAGTCGTTGCGCGTCAAGCCCGTCGGTCCGGGATTGAGAACGACGTAGGACTCGTAGTAGATGATCTTCTCGAGCTCTTTCGAGCTAAAGCCGAGCAGGTTGCCGATCTTCGAGGGCTGGCTCCTGAAGAACCAGATGTGCACGATCGGCACGGCGAGCGCGATGTGCCCCATCCGCTCGCGGCGCACCGCCTTCTGCGTCACCTCGACGCCGCAACGGTCGCAGATGATGCCTTTGTAGCGGATGCGTTTATACTTGCCGCAATAACATTCCCAATCCCGCGTGGGACCGAAAATCTTCTCGCAGAATAAGCCGTCCTTTTCCGGGCGGAACGATCGATAGTTGATCGTCTCGGGTTTGGTCACCTCGCCTTTCGAGCGCGACAGGATATCGTCGGGGCTCGCGAGGGTGACGGTCATCTGCGTAATGTCTTTGATAGCTCTTTCTTTTCCGCGAAACGCCATGGTTACTCCGGTTTAAAATTTCCGTTGGCTCGTCGGTCGCTTTGGCGACACGGGTCGGGACGTTAGTCGATCTTAACGTCGAGCCCCAAGCCCTGCAACTCTTTGATCATCACGTTGTAGGCCTCGGGCACGTTCGGCTCCGGCACGTTCTCGCCCTTGACGATCGACTCGTACACCTTGCTTCTGCCGGCGACGTCGTCGGACTTGACCGTGAGGATCTCCTGCAGGATGTGCGAGGCGCCGTACGCTTCGAGCGCCCAGACCTCCATCTCGCCGAATCGCTGACCGCCGAACTGCGCCTTGCCGCCGAGCGGTTGCTGCGTGATGAGCGAGTAGGGACCGATCGAGCGGGCGTGGAGCTTGTCGTCCACCAAGTGGCTGAGCTTCAACATATAGATGAAGCCGCAGGTAACTTGCCGATGGAACTTCTCGCCCGTGCGTCCGTTGTAGAGATCGGTCTTGCACGCCTTATTCAGTCCGGCTTTTTCGAGCCATTCCTCGACGTCGTCCGGTCCCGCGCCGTCGAAGACGGGCGTGGCGAATTTTACGCCGAGCTTTTTCCCGACCCAGCCGAGCGCCGTCTCGTAGAGCTGACCGATGTTCATCCGCGAGGGAACGCCGAGCGGATTGAGAATAATATCGACGGGCTTGCCGTCGGGCATAAAGGGCATGTCCTCTTCGGGCACCACCTTCGCGACGACGCCCTTGTTGCCGTGCCGCCCCGCCATCTTATCGCCGACGGAGACTTTGCGCTTCTTCGCGACGTACACTTTCGCCAACTGGACGATGCCGGGCGGAAGCTCGTCGCCGCTCAAGATTTTTACTTTGTCGCGCTTGTATTCTTCCTCGATAACGGCGCGCTTATCGAAATAATTTTTGAAGAGCGTCTTAATCTGCTCGTTCTTCTTCTTCGAGGAGAACCACTCGCCCGTATAGTCGAGCTTGGTGACGTCCTCCATCGCGCCGAAGGTCTCGGCTTTAATCGTCGTGTTCGCTTTGAGCGCGACGGTGCCGTCGAGATCGCGGACGCCGGTCGAGGTTTGCCCTTGCGTAAGCGCCGTGAGTTTCTCAATCAGCGACGCGTAGTGCGCCGAGAGCTTGCGTTGGTGCGAAAGCTCCAGCTCCTCCATTTGCCGCTTCTCTTTCTTCTTCGAGTCGGCGTCTTTCCGCTTGCGACTGAAGAGGCGCGTCTTGATGACGGTGCCCTTTAAGCCGGGCGTGGCGCGGAGCGAAGCGTCCTTTACGTCGCCCGCCTTGTCCCCGAAAATGGCGCGCAGAAG
>WJMR01000286.1 GCA_014727845.1 Ignavibacteriales bacterium | reverse complement strand
GGGTAAGATTAAAGGCGCTCCCCCAATAGGGGAGCCGTGCGAATAGACCCCGCGGAGTTTTTCGCCCTAACCCGCGGGACGTAGATCGAAAAAATAGGAATATTTTAAAATAAAAAAAAGGGAGCCGATTTTATGATCGACTCCCCTTTTCGTTCTCATGGCGCGTCGTTACTTCAGTAGCATCATTTTCTTGACGGCGTTGAAGTCCTTCGCCTCGATCCGATAGAAATAGACGCCCGAGGCGTAGTTGGCGGCGTTCCACTTCATCTTGTAAACGCCCGCCTTCATATCCTCGTTCTTCAGCGTGGCGACTCGTTGCCCCAGCACGTCGAAGACGTCGAGCGTGACCCACGAATCGACGGGCAACTCGAATTGGATCGTCGTCGTCGGGTTGAACGGATTCGGGAAGTTCTGCCGAAGCGCGAACTCCTCGGGGATCGCCCACTCTTCTATGATCAGCTCGTCGATCGCGTCGTTGTCGATCGTGATCGATTCGCCGTCGCGGATAGTTTCGTCGAAATGCGCGCCGCCGAACGCGTCGGTCACGCGAATCGCGCTTCCGCCGGTCGTCTTCAGCGTAAACGGCTTCTCGACGCCCTTCACGCTCACGCGGCGCTTCCCGCCCGTAACCTCGACGAAGCGATCGGTCGAGAATCGGACGTCGAAGGCGCCCTCGGGCAGCTTCGGCAACGGCGGAAATTTCGACGCCGCCTCGAAGTCGTCCGTTAAGTAGAGCGTCGCCATATCGCCGTTCTTATCGGCTATTTCCAGCCCGACCCACTCGGGATCGACCGGCGGGAACGGTTTGCCGAGCGAGCGCGAGAGATTGTTGATCTTCAGTCCGTCGATCAATCCCGTGAAATACGCGTCGTTACCGTCGTATTGGTTGCCCGCGTAACCGATTCGCAACGTTCCCATCGCCAAGTTCGGCGGTTTCGCCGAAACGCTCGTGTTCGAGGCGTGCGCGATAAGCGAGCCGAGCGAGTTATAGAGCGAGACGTACACCGAGTCGTCCGTGCGTTGGTATTTCACCTTCAGCCACTGACCCAATTGCACCGAGTTGGCGGGCAACGAGAGATCGACCGCTTGGATGCCGAGATCGAAATCGACTCGATACCGCGCGCGCAAGCTACCGTTGGCGTTGAGCATAATCGAGTAGTTCTCGTTCACCGTCGCGCCCGGCAAGTAGGGCCTGATGATAAGGTACGTCCTGTCGCGGAGCGCCTCGTACGTCTTAAACCAGAACTCGACGTCGAATTTCTCGCCCGTGAAGAACGGGGAATCCGCCGAAAGGTAGGGTCTCGTGGTCGCCGTTTGGAAGCGTCCCGAATACGACCCCTCTTTCTTGTCGGTCGTGTAGGTAATGGCGCCCGTGAGCGTCGGGTTGAGCGAGTAGATCGATTGATCCGTGTAGTTTTGCTCGAACGCCAAATCGAGCACCTTATCCGCGTCGCGATAGACGCCGAATTGGATCGTCTCGTCCACGCCCGCGGGATACCTCGACTCCGCGTTCAGATCGTCCTTCGCCCAAACGTAGTAGTCGATAACCGAACCTTTGGCTTGATTGGGAATCGTGCCGGCGTACGTGCTTCCGGATACGACCGTCATCGGCGTGGACGTCCAGCTCGCGCCTTCGTCGAGCGAGTAGTAGAGGCGTTGCTCGACCAAGCTCGCCGCCGAGCCGAGCGAGTAGATATCCGCTTGGACGGCGAAGCCGGACGCGTTTTGGCTTTGGTTGGCGAGCGTCGTCACGTTCTCGATCACCGGCGGCATCGTGAAACCGCGCACCGTGTTGCTGACGCGCACCTCGTCGATCCAGCCGTCGAAGTAGTAGAGATCCGTGTAGGAACCGCCCGCCCATCCGATGTAGAGATCGCTCGCCGTGGTTACCGGCGTGTTCGCGATGCCCGAAAGCGATTTCGTCTGCACAAAAATCGGGTCGCGGTTCGCGTCGTGGATCACCATCGCCATCATCTCGTTGGTCGCGTCGCGGACGTAGGAGACGTGATACCAGTTACCCGTTTGAATGAACGCCGAGTCCGACTTGAGCGTGTTGTAGGTTCCCGACGTAGTCGTTTGCGTTCCCACTTGCGCTTCGGAGGTGTTGCCGAACAGCGTGATCCAATAATTGCCGAACGGATCGTCGCCGTCGGGTTTCGAGACCAACCGAGGCGCGTAGGCGTGCCCGTTCTCCGTTCCGAACGAGTTGAGCTTGAACCAACACTCGACCGTCCAATCGCCCGTCATATCGAGATCGGCGGCGTCGGCGACTTGCACATAGGTCTTGTTCGTCGAGCTCGAGTTATCCAAGCGCAACGCTTGCCGAAGGTTCGCCAACCCCGCTTCGGTGTGCGATACGAACGACTGATTCGTTCCGTTGACCGCCGTGCCCGCGCCCGTCGCGCCCGCGTTCGTATAGTCGCCGTCGAAGTGCAACAGCGCCATCGTGTTCGCGTCGTTCGTGTAGGGTCCGCCGAGGTTCACGTTCGGATCCGAAGAAATCTGGAAGCCCTCGTCGTACACCGACTGCGTGGTGAAGACGGTCGGTCCCGGGTTCGCGGTGAAGTCCGTCTGGTTGCCCGCGTCTTCGGGATAGGTGAAGAACGCGCACTTATCGACGTCGGCGGGATACGTGTCGTTCGTTCCTTGGCTCGTGTAAACCATAAAGTTGACGAGCGCCGCGTCCTCGAGTTCCGCGCGTTCCAGCTTGATCTCGAGGAAATACCCGGAGCCGCTATTGTAGTCGGAATGGAAGCCCGTCGCGTTCGTAATCGGCGCGGTTCTATCCTCCCACGAAGAGCCGTTCCACCGCTTCGCCGCGATCGCGCTGTCGTAGCCGTGCTTGTGGATCACGTAATCCGGTTGTTCGGTGAAGTTGTATTTCACGTGATCCATAAACGGATCGACCGCGTTTGCCGCCGGTCCGCCGTCCTTGTAATCGATCACCACCGTCGCGTTGTTCCGGCAGTCGTCCTCTTCGAGCAGAATACCGAAGTACACGTAGTTGGCGTCGTAGGTCGCGTAGAGCTCGTCGATGTGGCTCGGATAGGTTCCCGTTTGCGCGTCGGTAAAGAGCGCCGTTCCCCATTGGGTTTCGACGGTCAGGTTGCCGTCGATGACGGGCGAGTTGGCGCCGAGAATCTCGAAGACCGCCGCGCTCGTGTCTTGCGGCGCGTCGGTTTCGGCGATGCTCAAGCGGATCTTGCAGGTCGTGGAGGGATAGTCCGGCACCGTCCACGAGTGGGAACCCGTCGAAGCGTCCACCGACGCTTCTTGCACCGTCCACGTCGAGCCGTTGTCGGTCGTCAGCTCGATCTTCACGTTCGCCACGTTGTCGGAAGTCCACGTGATGTTTTGCGACGTTCCGCTCGTCCACGATTCGCCCCCGTCCGGGGCGGTCAGCGTCAGCGTTCCGCTATAACCGAGCGCGCCCAAATCCGGCGCCGTGCCCGTAAACGGCAAGCCGACGTCCATCCCCGCCACGATAGCGGGCGACGTTCCGTCAAGATTGTAGTCGTCGGTCGTCCGATCCTCGAACGCGGGCGAGACGCCCTCGACGTCGTTGCCGAACCGTTGCTCGGATGTTACGTCGCCCGAGACGCTCGAAAGCAGGACGCTGTCGTTCGGGCTATTATTATAGTAGAGATTGTATCCTTCCTTCAGCAGGAAGAAATTGCCGGACGCGCCCGCGCTTCCGCGCACCAACGCGCCGCCGCCGGAGGCGACCGTGTTGTTCGAGAAGATGTTGTTGCGAACGTCCAGCCGGACTTCCGTTTGACCGCCGGAGGAGCCGTGCACGTCGATCGCGTAGTTGTCGGACGCGTTCGAGAGTCCGTCGATTGTGTTGTTATAGAACTTCAGCTCGCGCCACTCGCCGTACACGACGCGCTCGGTCATATCGGCGAAGATGTTGTTGTGGACGAGCGCCTCGGCGTTCGAGCCCTGCTCGCCGACTATGGCTTTCGTGCCGGCGTCGAAGAAGTTGTTCTTGATCGTCACGCCGTAGGTCGAGTCGGACGCGGCGTCGAAGACGATTGCCGCGGCGGACATCGAGCCGCCGTCGTTGAAGTTCGTGAACGTGAAGCCGTCGATCGTCCATCCATCGAGCACGGTGAAGCCCAAACCCGAGAGGGAGCTTCCGTCGATCGTCGTCGAGGCGTAGCCGTCTTCCGAGAGCATCTCGACGCCCATCGGGGGCGAGGCGACGCCGGCGGTCGTGTAGGTTCCCGCCGCCACGAAAATCGTCGCGCCGTCCTCGGCGTTCGTCAGCGCCGTCGCGATGTCGGTATAGTCGCCGCCCGAGCTCGCGACGTATATCGTGTCGTTCTTGATCTCGAACGCCGTCGATTCGTCCGTCACCGACGCGTTGAAGTCGTCCACGATCCGAAGTAGGCACTCGGTCGAGGGCGGATACGGAACCGTCCACGAATAAGAGAGGTCGCTCGCCAGCACGGAGTCGGCCACGTCGGTCCACGTCGAGCCGTTGTCGGTCGAATAGTCGATGTTCAGGTAGCCGACGTTGTCCTGCGTCCACGTTACGCTGTGCGAGGAGCCGATCGAGAGCGTTTCGCCCCCCGTCGGCGAGGTGAGCGTGAGCGAGGAAGGAGCGTCGTATTCGTAGGCGCCCATATCCGGCGCCGAGGAGGCGAAGTCGTAGCCGATGTCATGCCCTCGGTTGATCGCCGGCGACGTCGATTGCAACGTGAAGTCGCCCGACGCCGCGTCCGTGTAAACCGGGTCGCTACCCGTCACGTTGTTCTGCAGGATCTCCCGATACGTGTTCGGATTCGACGACTCGTTCTTGATCGCTAGCGTATCCGACGAGTTGTTATACCATAGGTTATAGCCGTATCGTAGAATCACCGTCGGGTCGCCGCCGTAGTAATTCACGTAGAGGAACTCGTTGGAGCCGATATCCACGCCGTCGAAGATGTTGTTTTGGATATCCAGCTCGATGGCGTCCCCTTCCGGAAGCACGAAGAAGAAGTTCTGGTTTCCGCCTCCGCCGTACACCGTGTTGTGCCAAAACTCGAAACGCACGAAACTCGAATAGATAAAGCGGAAACTCGGATCGTTAATAACGTTATACATAAGCCGGTAGTGCGCGTACCCGTCTCTATCCGTGTTGAACTGATCGCACGAGTTGAGGACGTTGTTCCGGAAGATAATAATCCCGTTGGAGTCCACGTCGTCGGCGTGTTCGATAATCGGTCCCCCGTGATTCTCGAACGTGAACCCGTCGATCGTCCAGTTTTCGCGGACGTAGATCGCGGCGTCGCTCATACTCGCGCAATTGATCGTCGTCGAGGCGGCGCCGTCGGTCGATTGCAACAGGATGTTTTCCGGCGGGGACGTATAGTAGGTGTTCGTGTAGGTTCCGGGTTCCACGTTAATCGTGTCCCCCTCGACGGCGATGGTGAGCGCCTCGTAAATCGTCGGCACGGGATCGCTCTCGATGCCCGTCGCGCCGGGAGACCCGGAGGTGGCGACGTAGAGATTGAACGGCGACCGGATGCGGAATACCGCGTCGCTCGAATCGGCGAGTTGCGGATGCTCGATCGAGGTGATCCTGATCTTGCACGTCTGCGAAATATCGTTGGGCACCGTCCACGCGTAGCTTCCCGTCGTCGCGTCGGTCGAGGCGACGATCGACGAGTAGCTCGCGCCGTCGTCGGAGGAGAACTCGAGCTTTACGTTCGTCAAGTTCGTCGCGCTCCACGTAACGTTCACGTCCTGATCGACGCCGTATTGCTCGCCGCCGTCGGGGTTCGTAAGCGTCACACCGACGACGCCCCCCTCGTAGGCCCCCTTCTCGGGCGCGGCGTCCGAGTAAGCCAACCCGACGTCCACGCCGTCGTCGAAGGCGGGCGAGCCGCTTAAGAGCGTGAAGTCGCCCGAGGCGCCGTCCACGAAGAGCGGGTCCTCCTTCGTCGTGTAGCCCGGGCGCGTGTCAACCGTCGTCCGATTCGCGATCGTCTCGGTTACGACGCTGTCGGCGGAGTTGTTATAGAAGAGATTATACCCCTCCGTCAGCTTCGCGGTCGTTCCGTCCGCCGCGGGATAGACGCGCGCGACGGCGACGCTCGAGGCGTCCACGTCGTTTCCGACGAAGACGTTGTTGCGCATATCCACGCGCGTTTCGCTCTGCGACTTGCTATAGACGTCAACGATATATTTCGCCGCCAAGCTGTCGTTCTCGTAGAACGTGTTGTTATAGAGTTTCAAGCTACGGAACTCGCCGACGACGACTTGGTTGGTTCCGTTGAGAAACTCGTTATGGTCGATCAACGCCTCGGCCGAGGAGCCGTCCTCGCCGTAGATAACCTTCGTGTTGCCGTCGAAGATATTGTCGCGGACGATGATCGTCTCGCTCGAATCGGCGGCGGCGGGAAAGACCAGCACGCCGAGATCAAAATCGCCGTCGTCGAAATTCGTAAACGTAAACCCTTCGATGTGCCATCCCGCCTTCACCTCGAACGCCTCGCCCCAGAGGGTCGTTCCGTCTATGGTCGTCGAGCCGGCGCCGTCGGTGGAAATCAGCACGATACCCGTCGGCGTCGAGCCGGGGTCGGTCGTCGTGTAGGTTCCCGGGGACACTTTGATCGTGTCGTCGGCGGAGGCGGCGGAAAGCGCGTCGGTGATTTCGTCGAACGGATCGCCCGACGTTCCCGCGCCGCCCGTTCCCGCGTCGTCGTCCACGTACCACGTCGCGGGCGAACCGCTCGGCGAGGCGAACGTCAACACGGCGTCGGAGGTGTCGGCGAGCGTCGAGTCGTACGCGTCAACGATCCGCAGCATGCCGTTCGCGGAGGCGGGGGCGTCAACCGTCCAGTAATAGGAATTCGAGTAGCCGGACGTCGAGGCGGTGATGGTGTCCCACGTCGAACCCGAGTCGGTCGAGTATTCCAGCCGCACTTCGGGGATTCCCGACTGCGTCCACGTAATGTCGTAGCCGTCGCCGATCGTCCACGTCTCGCCCCCGTTCGGGTCGGTCAGCGTCAAGTCGGCTTGCACGATCTCGAAACTCGCGTCGGAAGTGTCCGCCTCGGTCGCGTCGTCAACGTCCTCGGCGCGCACCAGGCAGTTCGTCGAAACGTCGTTCGGTATCGTCCACGTGTATCTACCGAGCGAGGCGGAAGTCGAGGCGACGATCGTCGTCCACGTCGAGCCGCCGTTGGTCGAGTATTCCAATTTCAGATTCGTCGCGCCCGCGCTGTTCCATTGGATGTCCATCGTGTTGCCGACGCGCCACAGCTCGCCGCCGTTCGGCGCGACGACTTCCACGAAGTGCGACTCGTACGACGTATGGTAGTCGTATTCGCCGAGCGACGTGTTCCCCGCCCAATACTGCATATTGAAATCGGCGGATTCGAGGAAGCCGTAATCGACGTTCCCCTCGTATTCCACGCGCACGATTGCCGTGAGGTTGGAGTTGCCGTATTCGTGATAGAGCGTGCCGTCGGAGCTGAAGGGGCACTGCCCGAGCAACGTTTGCCCGTTTGCGTCGGTCGTGAGCCACAAGTCGGGCGAGTTGTCGTACGCCTTGCCGTACCACGTCGTGCCGTCGCCCGTGGATTGATAAATCTTCACCGTGGCGCCGACGAGCAATTCCGAATCGGCGCCGTACACCGTCAATCGGTTTTCGCTCGGGAGGTCCTGCAAAAAGGCGTATTGGTTTCCGGGCGGATTGTAGTTGCCGTCGGTGGCGCGGTAGCCCGCTATTTGGTTGAGCGCGTCCGCCGTGTACGCGGCGATCGAGTCGCCGACGTCGCCCATAATTCCCTCGCGCTCGGTGTAATACACCGCGTCGTCGTAGGCGCCGAGCCACGGCATATAGTCGGAGCCGGCGACGTAGGCGCCGTCTTCTTGAACGGCGATGTTCCGCGTCGAAGCGTCGTCGTACACGTCCCATGCGTCGAGCGTAATACAGTAGCGAGTTTCGAGCGATCGTTGGAGCGTCTCGTAGTCGTAGTAGGCGGGGTTGGCGCCGGAGACGGTCGTCGAGTCGTCGTAGTCGTCCATCGTCGCCGTGTAGCCGAGCTGAATATCGATCGATTTATCGTTCCTATTCGGCGACCCGAGGGCCGTTCCGCCGGCCAACGGTAGGGAGCCGTCGGAGACGACGACGATAGTATCGACGCGGAAGCGGTCGTCCACGCCCGCCGCTTGGGCTTTCGCGTTCAAGCTGTCCATCTGCCGATGCGCCCAATCCTCGAAACCGTTCGAGCTCGCGCCCGATAAGTAACGTTGGCGCTCGTGAAACTCCCAATACAGCGAGTATTCGACGTAGAACGCCACGCGAATCGCGTCGGTGTATATCGTATAGGAGTTGTTATTCTCCTCCGGCTCGATCGTGTTGTCGTTATAATCCACGACGAATTCAATCGTGTCTCGGTCGCCCGTCCATATGTAGTCGTAATAGTAATCGACAACGTTGTAGCCGCCGTGTTTGATCGCGCGAACGCCGACAAACGAAACGTCTTTCTCCTCGACGCCGTTAACGTACACTTTATAGCTACACTGCGAGGCGCGATTGTTCACGTCGCGGTTGCCGAGCACGGCGAGGAAGCGCACCGTGTCGCCCACAGAGGGCCAACCGTCAACGTCGGGTTGCGAGCTGTTCGTCACGTAATCTTGGTTCGGTTGCAAGCTCACATGGCTGATATACACGTCCGCTTCGTCGATATAGTCGTCCGGAACCGCGTAGCCGCCCGGCTGCGCCCACGTCATAGCGCCCAAGGACGCGAAGGCGAGCGTTATTACTATTGTAGAAATCCGTTTCATGGCGTTCCCCTTCTCTCGATTCTTTATAATCTCGATTTTTATAATCTAATAGTAAAACGCGGCGCGCCCGTCGTAGGTTCCGCGTTGCGCCTTTTATCTTAAGTTGTTAACGCGCGCCCTCTCTAAAACAAACGCGCAATTCGCATACACAAAATCTCGCCTCCCGAACGTTCGCACGAGGGCTTCATACGCAACGTAATAAACTATTCCTCCGAGCGGCGTAGTAAATCCGATTGTACTTCTGTCGCGATTATTTTACACCGCGCCGGTATATAATCGCGTCGCCTCGCGGAGACTTTACGTCGCCGCCAATCGATTAAACTAAGAGATTAGACTAAGATTAAGGTTTCCCGCCCTTTGATGCGCCTTTGACAATATAAGCAAATAAATAACCGAAATCCGTCAATTAGTGATGATTTTTTCGCTCTGTGACGCGGCGCACATCCGCCCGAAAGCGGCTCCGGCGCATAAAAAAGGCGGAACCGCTACGGCTCCGCCTTGGGAAATCGGATTATCTTCCGCGCTACTTCATCAGCACCATTTTCTTGACGGCGGAGAAGTCCGTCGCCTCGATCCGATAGATATAGACGCCCGAAGCGTAGTCGATCGCGTTCCACTTCAGATCGTGAACGCCCGCCTCCAACTCGCCGTCGAAGAGCGTCTCGACCTTCTGACCGAGGATGTCGTACACCTCCAGCTTAACCATCCCGTCGATCGGCAGGTCGAAGCGGAGCGTCGTCGTCGGGTTGAACGGGTTCGGGAAGTTCTGATGGAGCGCGAACTCCTCGGGAATCGTCCACTCCTTGATCACCAGCTCGTCGATCGTCTCGTCGGCGATTGTAAGCGTCTCGCCCGGGCGCAGCGTCTCCTTCACGTGCGCGCCGCCGAACGCGTCCACGATCCGAACGGCTTTGCCGCCCGCCGCGAGCGTTACGGGATACTCGACGCCCTTAAGCGAAACCCGCCGCTCGACGCCCGTCGTCTCGACGAAGCGATCGCTCGTGAAGCGGACGTC
>WJMR01000285.1 GCA_014727845.1 Ignavibacteriales bacterium | reverse complement strand
AGCATAGTGCGCTTGGTGGATTCCGAATTGGCGACGACCGCCGAGGCGAGACGGTTATAGGCGAGTCGGTAGCGGAGCGCGTTCTTAAGTGGACGATCGACCCCCTTCCGCGCCACGATGGCCGCGCGTCCGCCGAACTTCGACGCGAGTCCGAACAAGCGGAGGTCCTTATCGGTGTTGGCGACGACGACGTCGATAAGAAACTTATTCAGTAGGCGTGCGGCGCGTCGGATCGCGAGCGGGTCGAGGTCGCCGCCGAAGGGAAACTCGACGACGTCCACGCCGGCGCGCTCGGCTCGGGGTTTCAGCTCCGCCCCCTCCCGACACACGACCACCGCCGCGTGTCCTCGCCGCTCCATCTCCTTCGCGGCTTCGAGCGTCCACACCTCCCCGCCGCCGAAGATCGGGATTGAATTTACAAACGCAATGTTGAGTCTCATCCGGGTCGCCTTTCGGTCGTCAAATTAGAGAAACGCGGCTACTTGTCAAAATCGCGCGGCGTGCGCGGTTCGCTAATTGATCGAGAATAAATATATTGTGGAAAATCGGAAACCTCTTTTCACAAAATAGGGAAACGCTATGATACGCGGATTCGTCGCGGCGGCGTTGTGTGTCGTCGCCCTTTGGGCGCAAACCGACCCCGTCGTAAAGACGGGCGTCGAGGTTCTACGCGAGAGCGGCTTCGAGACGCTCGACGGAAAGAAAGTCGGGCTCGTCACCAATCCGACGGGCGTCGATCGCGAGCTGGTATCCACCGTCGATATCCTCGACGACGCGCCGAACGTCGAGCTGGTCGCCCTCTACGGTCCCGAGCACGGCGTACGCGGAGAATACGCCGCCGGCGAGCACGTGGACACCTACGTGGACGAAAAGACGGGCGTGACGGTCTTTTCACTCTACGGGAAAAACCGCAAGCCGCCCGCCGAAATGCTCGAGGGTATCGACGTCCTCGTCTTCGATATTCAAGACATCGGCTGCCGCTCCTACACCTACATCAGCACGATGGGCTTGGCGATGGAGGCGTGCGCCGAGCAAGGCGTCCCCTTCGTCGTCCTCGATCGACCCAACCCGATCGGCGGACTGAACGTCGAGGGGAATCTCGTCGAGGACGGGTTTATCTCTTTCGTCAGTCAATTTAAAATCCCCTATGTGCACGGGCTCACCGTCGGCGAGCTGGCGCGGATGCTCAACGACGAGGGGATGCTCGCGGAGGGCGTTACGTGCGACCTCTCCGTCGTGCCGATGGAGGGATGGACGCGCGATATGACGTTTACCGAAACGGGACTCCCGTGGGTTCCCTCCTCGCCCCACGTCCCGTTTAAGGAAACGGCGACGCACTACGTTACGACGGGCATACTCGGCGAACTCGGCGTGATTAGCGAGGGCGTCGGCTACACCATCCCCTTCCATACGTTCGCCGCCGAGTGGATCGACGGACAGAAGCTAACCGACCGACTCAACGCGCTCAACCTCGAAGGCGTTCGCTTCCGACCGATTACTTTCAAGCCCTACTACGGACGGCATAAGGGCGTCCTCCTGCACGGCGCGCAAGTCTTTCTCACGGATCCCTCCAAGGTCCACCTCACGAGCTTGCAGTTTAGATTTATGGAAGTTCACCACGAGATGTATCCCGATAAAAATCCGTTCGAGCTGTGCGACCCGAGCCGAATCGGGATGTTTGACAAGGTATGCGGTACGGACAAGGTGCGGAAGATGTTTTCCGAGCGGATGAAATACGAGGACGTCGCCGACTTCCTCCGTAAAGACGAAGCCGCCTTTACGGAACTCTCGAAGAAGTATTACCTCTACGACTAATCGTCGTCGTCGCTCGGCGGGGCGTCGTCCTCGTCGAGCGACGGATATTTCGGAAGCATCACGCTGACGGTCGTGCCGGCGCCGGGTTCGCTTCGGATGATCAACGAGCCGTTCATCCGATTGAGGAGATCCCGCGTGAGTCGTAGCCCGACGCCCGCGCCCGGCTTGTCGGTCTTGTCGCAACGGGAGACGCGATGCTCTGCGTCCATAACTTCGGCGAGCCGAGCCGGCTCAAACCCCACGCCGTTATCCCTGACGATGATTTCCGTTCGCGAGCCGAGGTCGTTCGTAACAATCTTCACCTCCCCGCCGCGGGCGTACTTAATGGCGTTCGTAATGAGGTTGCGCAGAATCGACTCGAGCGCGTTGCGATCGGCGAAAACGTTGCTCGACGACGGCACGGCGATCCGCATAACCACGCCGTTGTTCTCCGCGGCGATATGGTGCGTCTTCGCGACGCGGCGAACCGATTCGGCGACCGAAATAATCTCGCACACAGGGTGATCGCCGCCGCCTTGCGAGCGCGACCACCGGAGCAGGTTGTCCAACATCGCGTAGCCCGAGCCCGCCAGCTCGTTTATCTTCGCGATAAAGCGTTGCTCTTCGGCGACCGAAATCGCGCCGCTCATCTCCAATATCGACGCGCTCAAGCCGAGCATTCCTTGGAAAATGTCGCGGAGATCGTGCGAGAAGATTGAGAGGAATTGGTCGCGGAGCTCGAGCTTCTCGCGGAGTTTCCGAGCGCGCAATCCGCATCGGGTACAACGCGTCGCGACGAGCCACACCCGCTCGACGTCGCCGTTCTCGTTCGTATCCGGCTCGTAGCTAAAAGCGAGTAATATCCGCTCGCCCTCGTACTCCACTTCGGAATGACTGAGAAACCTTTCCCCCTCAAACGCCCGCGCGAGATTGGCTTTGAATCTGGCTTGGAGATTATCGTCGGAAACGACAATCGCCTCGTCTTTCGATAGCGGCGCGTCCGTGAAAAGACAAACACGCTCGCTCGCCAGGCGATTATAATCCAACACGCGTCCGTCGCGATCGACGACGATCGCCACCTTGCCGCGGTACGTCTCGTCGGGAGCGTCCTCCTTAGGCGGATCACCGACGGGAATGTTGACGCTGAAGATCGCCGTCTCGTCGCCGAAACGAACGGCGACGGCGTTCACCATTATTCGCATCGGCTCGCCGTCGGCGCGGAGGTGCGTCGTCTCGAAATTTGACAATCGCCCTTCTTCGAGAACCGTTTCGAGCGCTCGTTTTCCGTTGGAAGGATTCGCCGAGAATTCCATCATTGAATTCCCGAGTAACTTCTCGCGCTCTACGCCGTACAGCTTCGTAGCCGCCTCGTTGGCGTAGGCGACGCGCTCGCGTTCGGGGTGAAAGATGACTATCGGCAGCGGAAGCCGATCAAAGGATTGGAGAATTATCGGACACGAATCGATGTTGGTTATCGATCCGTCGGTCTCGTTCGTGAACGGGCAAAACACCTCTTGTGAATCAACGCCCATAGTGTCCCCTTGTATGTATATGACTACGTTTAACGGGCGCCACTACGTTTAACGGGCGCCACTACGTTTAACGGGCGCCACTACGTTTAACGGGCGCCACTACGTTTAACGGGCGCCACTACGT
>WJMR01000284.1 GCA_014727845.1 Ignavibacteriales bacterium | reverse complement strand
CCCTCGATGTTCTCCGCGAAAACAAACACGTAGCCGTTATTGTCGAAGATAGTGAACTCGCGCATACCGTAGAACCGGTCCTTCGGCTCGGCAATCACTTCGACTTCGTCCTTGATCGCGGCGTAATAATCGTCGAGATTCGCCATCATTACGTAGAATCCCACCGTGCCGCCGACGGAAGCGTCTTTTAGTTCCGGAAACTCTTTCTCGATCTCCGACTTAAGCTGGAGCGAAAGCCCCGCGCCGCCGAAGCGCATCGCTACCCATGTCGGTTCGCCCTCCTCGGGCCATTGCATCACGGGCGCGAAGCCGAGCGTGTTGACATAAAAGTCGAGCGATCCCTCCATATCCTCCGTTATCAAATTTGGCGTGATGGAATAGAGATACGCCGAACCTTTTCCGCCTTGCGGAAACGCCGTCGCGACGAGAAGCGACGCGAAAACGACGCATAAAAACCGTTTCATATCGGTCTCCTTATTATACTAGATAGAGTTTGTGCGGTCGGATGTATCGGCCGCCCTCGGCGCCGCCCCGCCGAGAGTCAACATGATTTGGGGAATATATTTTATGACGACGACTCTTGCAAATTAAATCTTCCGCGCTATATTGCCGCACGACGGCGGATAAACGAAAACACTTGGCGTATGGGCGGATTCTTCGACATCCTTTACGGCACGCTACTCGGCGACGCGACACGCTTCGGCGACGCCGACGTGTACGCGACGCTCGGCTATTGGACGAGCGCGTCCTCCTTGGCGCTGACGCTTTTCTACTATTATGTACTTGGTTCCGTGAAACGCTTGGCGGGCGGACCGCCCCTCTGGTATTTTGTTCTATTCGCGAACGCCGCGCTCAACGCGCTCGTCGGATTCGAGAAAGGGTTCGGTTCGTCGAGTTACGCGAACGCGGCGACGCTCGGTTTTATCAACGGGATGTTCGCGGTGATTTTCTTCGGCGCGTTCTCGATGGCGATAAAGTGGTTCAGCCCGCATTCCTCCGACTCCCCTTTTTGAACCAAATTAACGCGCGCGTCGTCGAACGGTTTATTAAATCGAATTTTAATCGTACATTTCCGCAATTAGGTTCGAGGGTTCGGAGGCGCGCAATCGCGACGGTTATTGGTCGGATTTACCCTAACCCTCCCGCTTCATCGATAAACGCAATCGGCAAATCCATGACTGCAAAAAGCATTTTCGTCTCGATATTCCTTACGCTACTTATCGTCGGCGCGTCTCGCGCGCAAGGCGACGCTACATCGAACCCCGTAACCCCCGAGGAGAAGTTCCTCGCCGTGTACACGACGGCGGTGGACAACATCAACCTCGAGACCATGAAGGCGCTCTTCCTCGAATACGGCAACAGCCGCTACGCCAACCAACTCGTAAACGGGATGGACTACGAAGAGATACACGAGGTGATGAAGAAGAGCCGACTGACGCCGAACATTCGGATCTGCGAGAAGATCAACAAGATGAAGCAAACGAGTTTCGAGAGTCATACGCCCGCCGATTTGCACATCGCGATCGAGACGGTCGCGGAATACGCCATCGACGAAATCGACAAGGAGGACGCCGAGCGCCGCCGTACGATCCAACTGCTCCGGAAGCGGTTCGACGGTTTGATCGTCGCCTCGCGCGAAGTGTACGAAACGTTCCTCATCGATCACGGATACGAGCCGAACGACTCGGGCAAGGTGGTGAAGGCGAAGCCCGACACGCAGGCGACGAGCGCCGACGAAGAGGAGGACGGCGAGGGAACGAACCCCCTCTACTACGTGATCCCCTTGATACTCTTGGCGATCGGCGGAGTGTATTACTTCCTCGACAATAAAATGTCGAATCGGTTCGCGCTCTACGACAGTTACGAGGAGCGATTGCAGATGCTCGAAAGCGAAGTATCGAGCCCGCGCGACCGCGACGAAGTTGAGGAGGACCTCAACGCGCTGAAGTCGAAGCTCGCCTCCCTCGGACCGATCCTGAAGGAATACAAAACACGCATCGAAGAGCTCGAGGCGCACTTGGACGAATTAGAGCGACAACCGCCCGAACCTCGGCAAGCGCCGCCCGTCGCGCCGAGCGAACCGGAAGAAGAAACGTTCGCGCCCGCGCCCGAAACCTACGACGACGAATCCGAGGACGAGGAGGAGGTCAACATCCTCCCAATGATCATTAAGTATAGCGACGGTCCCGAAGTTGGCGGCTACTTTTTGGACTACTTCCTCCGCTCGCAGAAGACGCACAACTCGCTCTACAAGATTTCGATCAATCCGTCGGATCCGCACGCCGCCACGCTCGAGATCGTCGAGGACAATCCCGACGCGCATCGCATCGCCATCAACAGCCCCTACGGCTCGCTCAAGCCCGCGTGCCAATACGACTCGAGTCCGCCGCAAGACGCCGCGCGCATCGTGCAAGTCGCGCCGGGCGCGCTGAAGAAAGTCGAAGAGCAATGGCAAGTGGTGACGAAAGTCGAAATCGACTTTGAGTAAGCGCGATGCCGTCGATTGACCTTGTCGTAATAGGCGTCATCGTCGTTCTGCAATTTGCTTTTTTCATCTACGCGTACGCGCGCTCGACGGAGCTGGCGGAACTGTTCCCGGATTTCGCCGACCGCCTGCGCGCCCCGCTCGGCGTCGCGACGCGCCGCGTCGATCCGACGACGGGCGAAACGACGAAGCTCCCGCCCCGCGCGCCCGAATCCGAACAAGGTCGCTCGGTCGAATTGCTCGACGTTCGTTCCTCCTCGAATATCTCCGACCGTTTTCGTAAGATCGTCAACGTCACCAACGACTATCTAAAAAGCGTCGTCGGTCTTCCCGCCGACTTCGAGATAGTACGCGACGTCGCCGACCGCGTTTCCGACACGCTCGAGGACTCCGCGTCGAGCGCCGTCTCGACACCGCTTTACTTGGGTTTGATGGGAACCTTTCTCGGCGTCATCATCGGCTTGGTCAACATCACCGCGCACGGAACCATCGACGACGAATCGATCAACGCGTTTCTCGGCGGCGTCTTCATCGCGATGACCGCCTCCCTCTTCGGTTTGCTCCTCACGACGATCAACAACAATTTCGTGTTCCGCCGCGCGAAAACACAATGCGACGAGCGGAAGAACGATTACTT